>JAYVUQ010000941.1:0-3152 GCA_043787785.1 Bryobacteraceae bacterium | reverse complement strand
CTTCATGCGCGGGCGCACGCTGAACGACGCGTTCATTATTATTGACGAAGCGCAAAACGCGACCCGCGAACAGATGAAAATGATCCTGACGAGGTTAGGCTTCAACTCGAAGATGGTGATCACTGGTGACTTGACGCAGATCGACTTGCCGGGGCAGATGCGGAGCGGGTTGCTGGAAGTGACCGATGTGTTGCGCGGCGTGCCGGGAATTACCTTTGTGCCGTTTACGGATGTGGACGTGGTGCGGCATAGCCTCGTGCAGAAAATCGTACAAGCCTACGAACGCTACAATGAACTGAATGGAACTGGCCGGCAGTTAGCGTTGCGCTTGGACGAACTACCCGCCGAAAAGGCGGCCAAACCGGCACCGGTGCCGAGTGCGGAAGCCGAAGTTGAAAGTAATTGAGTAAATCAGTATGTATGTCTGACGCGGAGACCAGTCTCCTGATTGAGCGAGCGACGCCCCGGATCGGCCGGACGGCCCTGATGGCCTTCGCCGAGACGCTCCGGATGGACTTGTGCGCCGGCCGTCCATTCACTTGTCTATTGACGGGGGACAAAGAACTCCGGCGCCTCAATAAGCAATTTCTGGGGCACGCCTACGCGACCGATGTGCTCAGCTTTCCAAGCGGCGAGCCGATCGGGCCGTTGGGTGATATCGCAATTTCACTCCAGCGGGCGAAGGCACAGGCAGCTGGGCACGGGCACCGGATTGAACAGGAAGTGCGCGTCCTACTGCTGCACGGCGTGCTGCACTTACTTGGCTATGATCATGAAACCGACGGCGGCAAGATGCGAAAGCTTGAGTCGCGCTGGCGAGAGACGTATGGCCTGCCCACCGGATTGATTGAAAGGACGGACGCCTGACGATCGTTCTAAGTCTCGTCATCCTGCTGGGCTTGGCCATCCTGGGTCTGGCGACAGTGGTGCAGATGTTCTATCTTGAGGCGATGCGTCTGCGGACGCGGGAACTGCCGGCGCTGACTTACTTCAAGGAACAAGTGGAAGATAACTTGGGCCTCAAGGTAGAGCGGGGCGCGCTGATCTTCTCGCTGTGGAAACACTCGCTGCTCGCGCTGCTGGGGGTGACGATGTCGGTGCTGGCGACGCGCGAAAAGTTCTTGAGCGAAGATTTTTTACAGGCGGCGATCTTCTCCTGGATTTCGATGATGGCGGTCTGCTACATCGTCCCGCAACTGGTTTACCGGAAGACGGCCGGCCGGTGGATGACGACGCTCTTGCCGGTATTGCGTTTGATGATCCTCGCGATGCGGCCGCTGGCGGCGATGCTGGATTTTCTGCATTCGCTGGCCGACTTATCGGGGCCCGCCGATGTCGAGGAGGAGCCGCAAAGTTCGGCGGAAGAAATTGAAGCGTTGATTGAGGCGGGGGCCGAAGAGGGGTTGATCGAAGAGGGCGACCGGAAACTGATTCACTCCGTGGTGGCGTTTGGCGAAAAAGTAATCCGCGACATCATGACGCCACGGCCGAGCGTGGTGGGCATTCGCGAAGATGCCTCGCTCGAGGACTTACGGCAGTTAGTGATTCATGAACAATATTCACGCATTCCGGTTTTTCGCGAAGATATAGATTCTATCGTCGGGTTTGTGCATGTGCATGATGTCCTTGAAGTGAACGAGGGGGAACGCCCGCGGCGGAGAGTGAAGGAACTGGTGCGGCCGATTCGGTTGGTGCCGGAAACCAAGAGTGTGAAGGTGTTGCTGGAAGATATGCGGGAGAACCGGCAACATATGGCGGCGGTGATTGATGAGTATGGCCATACGGCGGGCTTGGTGACTATGGAAGATATGCTCGAAGAGTTAGTCGGCGAGATCCGTGACGAGCATGAGCCGCACCAGGATGTGGAGAGTTTGGGCAATGGCGAATATGTAGTGGCGGGCAGTTTCGACATTCACCACCTGGGCGAGTTAGTGGAGTTTGCGCCCGACGAAGATACCGAAGCTACGACGGTGGGCGGGTTGGTGACGGAGTGGATGGGGCGCGTGCCGGAGGTGGGCGAAACGATAGAGCGTGAGGGCATCCGTTTGGAGGTGCTGGCGGCAAATGGTTTGCGGGTAGAGCAGGTAAAGCTGGCCCGGGTTTTAGAGTGCCGGGCAGAAGCTCCGAAAAAAGAACAGGGGGCCACCAATGGCGAAACTGCCAAAAGCTGAGCATCGATTTGGGCACGTCGGGATTGCCGGACGTCCAAACGCCGGGAAATCTACCTTGCTGAATGCCCTGGTGGGCGCCAAGCTAGCCATTGTTGCGCCGCGCCCGCAGACCACGCGGACGGTGATCCAAGGTGTTACCACCCGGCCGAACGCCCAAATTGTCTTTGTGGATACGCCGGGAATCCACGAAAGCGATAACAGTTTCAACCGCCGCATGATGCAGACCGTGCGGCAGGCCATTGAAGGCCGCGACCTGATTCTGTATGTGGTGGATGCCACCTTGCCTTGCGATGAACAAGAGCTACGGGCGATGGACGCGGTGCGCAAAACTGGCACGCCGGTGATTTGCGCGCTGAATAAAATCGATAAGGTTAAAGACAAGCGCGACTTACTGCCGATTATGCAGAAATACGCCGAGGTCTTTACCTTCAAAGAAATCGTGCCGATTTCCGCGCGTAAGGCCGGTGTGACGATCGAGGCGTTGATTGAGACGATTGTGCCGCAGTTGCCGGTGGGGCCGGCGCTGTATCCCGAAGATTATCTGACCGACCAGCCCATGCGGTTTCTGGTGGCGGAGTTAGTGCGTGAGCAGATCCTGCGGCTGACGAGCCAGGAAGTGCCGCACGCGGTGGCGGTAGCGGTTGAAAAGTGGGAAGAGAGCGAGAAGCTGGTGCGGATCAACGCCAGCATCATCGTGGAGCGGACGGGGCAGAAGAAGATCATCATCGGGCAGGGCGGGCAGATGATCAAGGAGATCGGTACGCGGGCGCGGGTGGAGATCGAGAAATGGACCGGGCGGAAGGTATTTCTGGAGCTCTTCGTCAAGGTCGTACCGGGCTGGCGGGACAAGGCCGAATTCTTGCGGGAACTGGATTGGCGGATGGTGGCTTCGACGACGACGGAGGCCTAGTACCCCTGCTCGTGACTTACGGATATTTGGTGTCCGATCTTCCATCGAGCCGCGAACGGAGTGAGCGGGCC
>JAYVUQ010000940.1:0-5601 GCA_043787785.1 Bryobacteraceae bacterium | reverse complement strand
GCCCGGGAGACCTTTGAGTAGCGCACGTCAAGGTCGCGCAGATTCTTGAGTGCCGCCAGTTTCACCAAGCCCGCATTGGTGATCGGCGAGCGATACAGGTTCAGTTCTTCGAGCTTCGGCAGCCCGGCCAAAATTGCGGTGCCCTCGTCGGTCACGGCGGCTCCCAGCAAATTCAGCCGTCGGAGGTTGGTCAACTTACGCAGGTGGCGAACGCCGGCATCGGTGATGCGGGCACCGGCGAGGTCAAGTTCCTCCAGGCCCGTCAGTCCGGCCAGATAGGCCAAGCCTTTGTCCGTAAGCAGGACATCGCGCGCCGACAGGCTCTTCAATTTCTTTAAGCCGGCTAGGCTTTCTGCGCCCGCGTCATCCAGCAGTGAGTAACTCAGTTCCAACCGCTCCAGATTGATAAATGGCGCCAGTCCGGAGCCCTTTACTTTGGTTTGCGTCAGGCGCATCTCGCGCAAGGAGGTTACCTGGGCGAACTCAAGCAAACCCTTGTCCTGCACATTCGTGTTGAACAAAAAATGTAGACTAAAGTCGAGCTTTTCGAGCTTCTTGAGCGAGGCGAGGGCCTTCAACTGGTGGTTGGCATCCAACTGGTCGCCGGCGCCGGTGGTGAAGATGGGCGAGGGCAGTTGGAGTTCGCGCAGTTCGGTGGCGGTGGCGAGCTTGGGTAGCTCCGTCGACGGCACAATCGTGCCTACCAAGTCAATCGCCTCGAGCCGGAAGGGCGTGCGGGGCAGGGCGTCGAGGGTAGTGATGATGATGGGGTTGCCCAGAACTCTGACGCGGCCACTGGCGCGCAGCACCCACTCGGCCACCGCCCGGTCGTCAGGTTTGAGGGCGTCTTTGAGGGAGTCTGCTTGGGCCCAGGCCAGGCAGGGCAACAAGATGAGGGCGAGACGTATCACGTCTTCATCCTATCGCTTGCGCCACACCGCTCACCTAGGCCCTCCAGATGCGAAAGGATGTCGGGCGGGACATCGCCGACAGTGGGTTAGTCGGGCAGTGCAAAGGCTACGTAACTGCCGCCCGATGAGTTGGGGCCCGCCTTGCCTCCGCCAGCCGCGATCACGATGTATTGCTTCCCCCTTACCTGATAGATGCTGGGTGTGGCGTTGCCGGCGTTGGGCAGCGTGGTTTCCCACAACAGCTTGCCGGTGAGTTTATCGAAGGCGTGGAACTTCTTGTCGTAGTTGGTGGCACCGATGAACAGCAAGCCGCTCGCCGTGATCACCGGCCCCCCGTAGTTTTCGGTGCCCGTGTTCTTCATGCCGGCGGCGGCGAGTTCCGGATACTCACCCAAGGGAATCTGCCAGGCGATGCGGCCTTTATTGAGGTCAATCGCATTCAAGGTGCCCCATGGAGGCGCGATGGCCGGGTAGCCATCTGGATCGAGGAATTTATTGTAGCCATCGTGCGTGTACTTTTGGTCGATGGGGTTGGGCTTATCGTTGCTGGCCGCTACGCTTTCGTCCACGCCGGTGAGCACAAAGCGGGCAATGGCCTGATTGGCCGCGGCTGATAGGTTCGAGAAGCCGGGCATGCGGCCACGCCCCTCCCGAATGAGCGTTTGTAGCTCGCCGACGGTGTAACGATCGCCGGTCTTCCGGAGCGAAGGAAACTCGGGCGGCGCGCCAGCCAGGTCGGCCCGGTGGCAACTGGCGCAGTTACTCTCATACAGCACCCGGCCACTGGGCGGCAAAGCTAAATTACGTTCCACCAGCCGCAGAATCCAGGCCATTTCATTGGCATTGGCGTAGAGCAATCCGGTGCTTGCGTCGAAGGCCGCGCCACCCCATTCGCCACCTCCATCGAAGCCCGGAAAGATTATCGTGCCTTCCTTGCTAGGTGGCTCAAACTGGCCGTTCGAACGCACTTGTTTGAAGCGCTGCAACGCGGCCGCGTGGGCGTCCGGCGTTCGGCGAGTGAGCATATCGGCGGTGAGCCGTTGGCGGGCAAACGAGGGCGGCAGCGTGGGCAACGGCTGGGTGGGCGACAGCACTTCGCCATCGACGCCATTCGTCGGCACTTTCACATCTTCAATGGGAAACAGGGGCTTACCGGTGGCTCGTTCAAAGACAAACACATGCCCGGACTTACTGATCTGCGCCACCGCGTCCACCATCTTGCCGTCACGCTTCACCGTTACTAAGTTGGGCGGGGCGGGGAAGTCGCGGTCCCAGACGTCATGCCTGACGGCTTGAAAGTGCCAGATTTTTTTGCCGGTGGCCGCATCGAGTGCTAACAGAGTGTTGGCGTAGAGGTTATCGCCCGCCCGATTGGCTCCGTAGAAATCGAAAGCCGCAGAGCCGGTGCCGGCGAAGAGTAGCCCGCGCTTCACGTCCACCGTCATGCCAGCCCAGTTATTCGTGCCGCCGCTGTACTGATAGGCATCCTTCGGCCACGTCTCGTAGCCCGGCTCGCCGGGCTGTGGAATGGTATGAAACACCCAACGGACCTTGCCCGTGCGCGTGTCAAACGCGCGAATGTGGCCAGGAGCCGATGGCAAGCCCTCGCTCACCAGTACGCTCATCATGATCAGGTCCTGGTAGACTGTGCCCGGCGTGGTGGACGTAATGGTTAGTTCGCGCGCCGGGCGGCCAAGGCCCTCGCGGAGGTCCACTTTGCCTTCGATACCGAAGCTCGGGATGGGCTGGCCGGTATCGGCGTTCAGGGCGTAGAGCCAATGCCGGGCGGTGAAAAAGATGCGGCGGTCCTTCGCGTCGGCCCAGTAAGTAACGCCGCGCGCGCGCGACTTGCCAAACTTCTCGCGGGCGTCATGCGGATCGAAACGCCATTTCTCTTTGCCCGTGACAGCGTCGACGGCCACGACGCGCAGCTTGGGTGTGGTGGCGTACATGATGCCATCGACGATGAGCGGATGACACTGCATTTCGGAGCCTGGAAAGGCGTCGCCGGTATCGTAGGTCCAGGCGACCCGCAGCTTTTTCACGTTACCGCGGTTGATCTGTTTCAGGGGCGAATAGCGGTCGTTCGCAGTGGATCCGCCGTAGTGGGCCCAGTCGGTATTCTGGGCGTTCAGCGCGAAGGGCAGCAGGAGGGCAATGAGAGCTCGCATTCAAGGAGCATGATACCGCTTACTCGAGGTTGAGCACCTTCATGAGCGATCCGGTCTCGGCTTGAATTTTCTTCTGCAGCATCATCAGGGCGTGAATCAATTGCTCTGGCCGCGGCGGGCAGCCAGGCACATAGACGTCTACCGGAATCACCTGATTCACCGGAATCAGGGCGTAGTTACTGAAAACGCCGGTGGAAGTGGCGCAGGCACCCATGGAGATTACCCACTTGGGCTCCGGCATTTGTTGATAGAGGTGGCGCACAATGGGGGCCATTTTGTTCGACACGCGTCCGGCGATGACCATCAAGTCCGATTGCCGGGGCGAACCGCGAAACACTTCGGCACCGAAACGCGCCGCGTCATAACGCGAAGCATTCATCGACATCATTTCGATGGCGCAGCAAGCCAAGCCAAAGGACATGGGCCAAATCGAGTTCTTGCGCGCCCAGTTAATGGCCGAGTCCACCGTGGTGGTGATAATGCCCTCGCCGGGGTCGGTGCCTAAGCCAGCCTGATCGATGCGCGCGAAGAGATCTTCAGGCGCCGGGCCGAGTTGAATGCGGTTTTCCATATACCACTTCAGTGTCCCATGAAACAAGTTGGGTCGAGATAAACTTGAGGCTTGCGAGAGCTTACCCGATTCGAACCCGTCCCCACCCTCGAAGCTGCCCTGCGGCGCGCCGCCGAAGCGCATGGCATTGAGCCTAGCTATATTGACAACTGGGGCCATACTCATCAAACGACGCCGGAGGTGGAACAAGGTATCTTACTGGCCTTGGGTCTCGACGCCACGTCGCTCGCCGCGTTGAATGCCGCGGAGGAGGAGCGTCTCTGGCAAACGTGGAATCGTCTGGTGGAGCCGACCCGGGTACTGGGGACGGTACCAAGCCTGGGAGAACTTACTCTGCATCTGCCGGCGTCCCAGACGCACCATCGAATGGAAGTGCTCCTGCGCCTGGAAGATGGCCGCTTAGAGCGGGGTGACTTTGCGTGTGGTTCCTTACAGACGTTGGCCGAGGCTGAACTGCGAGGCGAGCGTTTTCTGTGCCTGCAGATCCCCTTGTTTCACCAGTTACCGCTGGGCTATCACCAACTAACCGTACGCGTGGGCGAGCGTAGTTCCACCATGGCTCTAATTGTGGGGCCAGAGCGAGCGTGGATGCCCGCTCATTTGCGCACCGCTGGCATTGCCATCAGTTTGTATGGCCTGCGGTCGGCTCGCAATTGGGGCGCTGGTGATACGACGGATCTGCTTACGTTTGGCCTTTGGGCGCACCGGGAATTGGGCGTCAGTTTTATCGGGCTGAATCCTTTGCATGCGATTCATAACCGGCAGCCCTTCAATACCAGCCCTTACCTTCCGGTCAGTGCCCACTTCCGAAATCCGCTTTATATCGACGTCGAAGCGATTCCGGAGTACCAGCATGGCGGTTGGGCCCGTGCTCTTGAACAGTCCGCTGCGGTGCAGGACGAGATTGTCGGCCTACGCGCGGCGGAGTATGTCGAATATGAGCGCGTTTGGCGTTTGAAAAAAACACTGCTCCGGCTGGCTTACCGGCAATTGGCCAAGGAAACTTCGCCGCGGCGTGCCGCTTTTGAGGATTATTGTCAGCAACCGGCGGCCGATCGCTTGCGGGCCTTTGCTACTTTCTGTGCCCTGGATGAAGCCATCCATCGTGAGCGCCCGGAAGTTTGGCTATTTACGGAATGGCCAACCGAGTATCAGCACCCGCATTCGCCGCAGGTGGCTCAATTTGCCGCGGTCCATCAGCGCTCCGTTCGTTTTTACATTTATCTGCAATGGGTGGTGGAGCAACAACTGGAACAAGTCCAACAGCAATTGCGTGCCGCGGGAATGGCTTTTGGGCTCTATCATGATCTGGCTTTGGCCAGTGATCGTTATGGGTTCGATGTTTGGTATGAGAAAGGCGCCTTTGCCGCGGGCGTTCGCGTCGGGTCTCCGCCGGATGGCTTTTCGCCCGAAGGGCAGGACTGGGCCTTCCCCCCTCCCAGTCCCACTTATGCCGATCATGACGGATATCTCTCATTTCGGGAGTTGATCCGCGCCAATGCCCATGCCGGTGGAGCCCTGCGCTTCGACCATGTTATGCGCTTCTTCCGGCTCTATTGGATTCCCGCTCAACTCACCGCCCGCCAAGGCGCCTATGTGCGCAATGACGCCCACGCGTTGCTGCGCATTATTGCGCTGGAGAGCGTCAGGCAGCAGTTTCTGGTAATCGGAGAGGACCTGGGTACCGTCACGCCCATGATGCGCGAATTGCTGGATCGCTTCGGCATTTTAGGTTACCGCTTGCTGATTTTTGAACATGACGGCGTCACCTTTCGCGCCCCCTCCGACTACCCTGAATTGGCCGCGGCGTCGGTTACCACGCATGACTTGCCTACTCTCTCTGGCTTTCTGTCCGGCGCCGATATTGAAGCCCGCCGCCAGGCCGGGCTACTTCCGGATGAGGCGTCTTACACCAGCCAATGGCAGGAACGGCGTCAAGCGCTTGAGC
>JAYVUQ010000939.1:0-5466 GCA_043787785.1 Bryobacteraceae bacterium | reverse complement strand
TTAAACAACATCGTCATTGTGCAATTCAAACTTTATAGTTGTACCATTTCGGGAAATAAAGTACATTATTACCAAGAGCAATAATCAATCAATGACTTTTCAGGCCCTTCACAAACTACTCATTCAGCAAATCGCCCAACACGTCGAAGCCGGCGACAGCACCGTATCTTCTTTCGCCCGGCGCGCCGGCATTTCCCAACCACACCTCTATTTGGTCTTAAATGGCAAACGCGGTTTCTCCTGGGATTTTGCCGACCGCGCCGCGCAGAGTATGGGCCTCCGCGTCGAGGACCTGGTTAACCTAGCCGAGACTATTTCCCGGCCACCGCGCGGTAAACAGCCATAGTCTGCTCTGCCGTGCGCTCCCAGCGGAATCTCCTCACCTGTTCGTAGCCCTTTTGGCGCAAATCCCGGCGCAGTTCCAGGTCCAGCAAGGCTTCTTTAATGCCTCGTGAGATGGCAAACACGTTCTCCGGGCTCACCATCACCGCGGCGTCCCCCACCGCCTCCGGCAGCGAACTCACACTCGAGGTCACAACGGGTGTTCCGCACGCCATGGCTTCGAGCGGAGGTAGCCCAAACCCTTCGTACAACGACGGAAAGGTAAATACCTGCGCCCCTTGATAAAAGGCCCGCAGCGTCTCAAACGGCACAAAGCCCAAAAAACGGACCGCAGCCTGCGTCCGGGTCTGAATCACCGCCCGCCGGACGGCGGCGTGCTTAGAAATCTCATCGCCGATAATGACGAGCCTCAGCTCGCGATACACTGGGTGCGACGATAGTTCGTCCCGCACCACGGCAAAGGCTTCAATCAGGCGCGGAATGTTCTTTTGGGGTCGAATGTTGCCCGCATAGAGGATGTAGGGATAAGTAATGCCATAGCGCTCGAGCGCACGCTGCTGATCCGGCTCCGGTGCCGGAGGCTGCTGAAACTGCGGGTCAATCGCATTGTAAATCTGTTCAATCCGCCCGGAAGGGACGTTTAGCAGATCTTCGAGATCCGTGCGTGTGGCGTCGGACACGGCGATCACCCTCGCCGCCCGCGCCAAGCCGTGGCGCGAACGCCACAACTTGTAGTTGTACCGGGCTCCGGCTTTTTCTTCCGCATAGAGCAGCGTACTTAAGTCGTGTACCGTCACCACATAGGGTTTGGGCATGGCCACCGGCACGATATTGAGGGGGATGTGGATGACGTCGGCGTCAAGCCCGCGGCAAAACCAGGGAAACGAAATCTGGTGCATCACGCCCGTGTCAGGACGCGTGTAAGGGTGAAATTCAAAATGGTCAGGTAATCTGCCCAGCGTGGCAAAGTCATCGGGCCGCCCCAGCAGCAGAAAGAGCGCGTCGGGATTGGGTACCCGTGCCAAAGCACCGATCAGGTTCCGGATGTAGGACCCAATACCGAAGTCGCGAGAATGACGCAGGTCGAGTCCGATCCGCAGTGGCATCCCCTATTGTAAACTCAGTACCTTAGCCTTGCTTGACTTCGCGCGTCCGGCGCCAGGCCAAAGCTAGCAACGCTAACCCCGCCAAGCCCACCGTCCCCGGTTCCGGGGTCGCCACGGTCTGGATCCACAAATCATTGCCGCCCGAACTTGACGAACTGCTGCTCGACGAACTCGACGAACTCGGAGTCTGCTGTGGCGAGCTTCCCCCCGTCGCCGCTGGCACAAACGCTGGGCTATTCGGGAAAAGGCCATCCGGAAACAGGTTACTGGCGGCCTGGAAGTCGGCAGCCGCCGCGCCACCCTGCGTAAAGAAAGTGCTAAAGAACAGAGCCCCATCCGGCACGTTACTCGTTGAGAAGCCTTGCCAAGTCAGAAAATCACCCACATGGCTCGGTATCCAGAAATCGCCAACCGGCCCTAGGGTTGGCCCATTGTGCGCCCCACTCGACGTCGTCAATCCACTCCAAGGGCCTACGCCGAAGATTCCGCCCGTGAGGGTAAAGTCATCAAAAGGGCTGCCCCCCAAGCTCGGCGAGTCTCCAAAGATCAGCCAGCCCCATCCCTGCCCCGGCTCCCATGATTGGTCAGCGTTTTCAAGCGCCAGCGTAAACGTGTAGTACACTATGCCATTCGAACTCCAACTTTTGCTGTAGTCCAAACGCAGCGGCGTCGCTTCGCCCCAGAAGGCGGCAAAAAGCAAGAGGGTAAGCAGGCAAGGGATTCTTCTCAACATGACTTTCGTTGAGACTATCGGCGTAAGACAATCCGCGAACATCGGGTTTTCGCCTTAGAGAAACCGAGCTAACGCCGTCGCGCCGCCAACTCCGACACACCCATCCCCGAGAAAGCGAACTCTTCGCTGTGCGATTCCGGTGCCGACAAGATCAACTTGTCTTCAAAAGAAAAGTCGAGTTTCGGTCGTTTATGGTTGCGCAGATACCAGCGATAGGTCTCGGCCAAGCCCTTGGCAAAGTCGGTTGGTTTCCAGCCCAACGTCCGCTGTGCCTTGGCCACCACCTCGGTGATCGCTGGAATATCGTAGTAATACCCGAAATAGAGCTGCGGCCCCATCGGATGGCCGCCGTGCTGGAAAATCAGACGGCGAGGAAGACGCACCATATTCACTTTCTTCTTGGCCGCCGCGCCGAAAGCGTTCAGGAGCTCCTCCTGCGTCACCGGCCGCGGATTGGCGATATTGAAGGCTTGGCCCACCGCCGTCGGCTCGTCAATCACCGTCACCATGGCGTCGATCAGGTCCTTGATAAAGACGAATTGCATCAGTCGGCGTCCATCGCCCGGCAGAATGATCGGCCGGTTTCCGCGCAACCGGTCCCAAAAGAACTGCTCCCGGTAGAACGGATTTTCGGGCCCGTAAATGTAGGGCGGCCGTAAGGTAACTACCGGCGTTTTGTTGCGATGATACAGGCGGAACAACATCCGCTCCGTCATGGCCTTGTTGCGGACATAGGCGTCAGGATGGTCATCGGGTGCCAGCGCGTCGGCCTCATGATGATTCAACCCGTCGCCGTAAGCGGCAACGCTGGACATGAAGACGTACCGCGTCAGCCGGTCGCCCACCGCTCGCACCGCCGCTTCCACCTGGTTCGCGTTCGTGCCGCGCTCCCAATCGTAGACATTGTCGAAAACGACTTCAAAGCGATGTGGGGTAATCGCGCTGCTGACCGCGTCCGCATCGTTGCGGTCGCAAACCAGGTTCGCCACTTTCTTGCCGAACTTATGGGTACGCTTCCGGTGCATGATTGTGACATCGTGCCCGGCTTTCACCAGGGCTTGCACCAAAGGCTTACCGATGAACTGAGTCCCACCGATGACGAGAACTTTCATCGCTCTTTCGATTCGATCGCTTTCTGATTCGCGGGCTGCCGGACGTCTTGCGCCGGAGCCGCATTATCTACACTCTTTTGGCTATCCTCTTTTGGATGCGCCAAAACGTAACTTCGCCGCAATGCCTTCTATCCAGATTGTTGCCCGACGTGGGGCAGAACTAGATCTTGCGCACCTGCGCCACCTGCGACCGCCCCACGAATCAAATTCCTGAATTGCCCCTCGGTTGGGGCCATCCTGGCGGGTAGTGCAACTGGATCTGGAAGCAAGTGTTCGGCTCTTTGAGTTTCCCCCCGCACGTTTGAAATTTTCTCAACTCGCGCCGCAGAGGACCAAACGCTATACTAACAAACGGATGTCGGTTCGCGCGACCTCTACTATTTCCGTTCTCCTCGCCGACGACGAACAGCTCGCTCGGGAGGAATTTGCATTCCTGCTCAAAGACTTCCCCGACTTTGAAATTCTCACCACCGCATCCAACGGCCTTGAGGCCGTTGCGCTCATCGAACGGCATGAGCCCGATGTCGTATTTCTCGACGTCGACATGCCCGGGCTCGACGGGCTCGGTGTCGTTCGCCGCCTCCAGCAGAAAGAGATTCCCCTCCCGGTGTTTGTTCTCGCCACCGCCCACGAGCACTACGCCTTAGAGGCTTTCCGGCTCGAAGCAGTCGATTACCTGCTCAAACCGATCGACCGCGAGCGCCTGGTGGAAACCCTCGACCGTGTCCGTCGCGTGGTCGCCGAGCGCCAAAGGGCCGTCGAGGCTGCAGCCGACCAAGCCACCGCCGTCGCCCAGGAGCCCAGCGAACGCCGCGCCAAGCTCGTCGTCAAAGTCGGCCAGCGCAACCTCATCATCGACGTGGGCGACCTCATCTACGCCACCATTGACGAGGGCCTCATCACCGTCGTCACTAGCCACTGCGAAGGCGAAACCTTCTACCGCACCATCGAGGAGCTCCAATCCAACCTCGACCCCGACCTCTTCTGGCGCGTTCACCGCTCCTACCTCGTCAACGTCAACCGCATCCGCGAAGTGATCCCCTGGTTCAAATCCAGCTTTCAGATCCGCATGGACGACAAGAAAGGGACCGAAATACCCGTCAGCCGCGTACAAACCAAGCGCCTGCGCACGCTATTCCGGCTCTGACCCCGAAACGGGTTGTTATGATAGGGGAAACGGCACACCGGACTACAAACTTCTTGGAGAATAGCCGATAACCGTGCTGGAGAGCCCCAAAAAGGAACATCGCATGACTACCTCGGATCCGTTCGCCCGTACCCTCGCCCAGGCCGACCCTGAAATCTTTGCCGCCGTATCCCATGAACTCGAACGCCAACAAAGCTACCTCGAGATGATCGCGAGCGAAAACTTCACTTCCGAGGCCGTGCTCGAAGCCACCGGTAGCATTTTCACCAACAAATATGCGGAAGGCTACCCCGGCCGCCGCTACTATGGCGGCTGCGAGTTCGCCGACATCGTCGAAAACCTTGCCCGCGACCGCGCCAAACAGCTTTTTGGGGCCGAATACGCCAACGTCCAGCCTCATTCCGGCTCCCAAGCCAACGCCTCCGCTTACGGAGCGGTACTCCAGCCCGGCGACACCATCCTCGGGCTAGATTTAGCCCACGGCGGCCATCTCACGCACGGCCACCCCCTCAATTTCTCCGGCAAGATGTACAATTTCGTCGGCTACCACGTCAAGCACTCCGACGAAACCATCGACTATGACGAAGTAGAACGCCTCGCCGAAGAGCAAAAGCCGAAAATGATCGTCACCGGCGCCTCGGCCTACTCCCGCGTGATCGACTTTGCCCGCTTCCGCGAAATTGCCGATCAAGTCGGAGCCTTGCTCCTGGTTGATATGGCCCACTACTCCGGGCTTATCGCCGCCGGCGTCTATCCCAACCCCTGCCCCCACGCCGACATCGTCACCACCACCACCCACAAGACGCTCCGCGGCCCCCGCTCCGGCCTCATCCTCGCCAAGGCCAAGTACGGCCAGGCCATCGATAAGACGGTCTTCCCAGGCAATCAAGGCGGCCCCCTCATGCACGTCATCGCCGCCAAAGCCGTCTGCTTCCTCGAAGCCATGCAACCCGCCTTTGTCGACTATCAGCGGCAAGTCCTTGCCAATGCCCGCCAATTGGCCGCGTCCCTCGCTGAACAAGGCGT
>JAYVUQ010000938.1:0-2107 GCA_043787785.1 Bryobacteraceae bacterium | reverse complement strand
GAATTCTTCCCTGCCTTCAGCCACGCCGGTAAGGCCTATGCGCCAGCCACAGGACTGGCCGCTAATCGCAATCACCAGGTGCTGTTTGCGGCCGATCTCGAGCAGGCGCATCGACCCGAAGGCTGGCAAATCGAGCAGGAAGGTTCGTTCTGGCACTGCGCCGACACACCCAACGAAGCGCGTGGCCTGTGGGGCCAGACCCTCGGATGCGTGGTGGAAGACGGCGAGTTACTCGCGCTCTTCCCCACTCGCGACCGCGCCGGGCTTGGGCATATCGGTGTCGCCCGGCGGCCTTGGGCGCAGCCATTCCGCGATGGCCTGGTGCTCTCTGGTCACGAGTCCCCGGCTCCAGCGCCACTTCGCTGGAGCTACGACGCCTTTCAACTGGACGCACTTCTGATCCCTCGCGGGACGGTTGCGCTGCTCTGGGCGTGGAGTCCGACGGTCGGCTACAACACTCCGTCTGACATGAAAATGCACACCCAGTGCTTGCGTCGTTGCCAAATGTTGGAGCTGGATGACACCGCTTGGCGCGTGGTAGTCATCGACAGCCACGGTGCGCGCCAGGTTGTCGCTCAAGGTCTCCGCCCGCCCGGTAAAGCGGAGCTGACGATCCAGCGCAGCGCAACCGGCAGCACCGTAATGACGTTGGCCGGCCAGATCCTTTGGCAGGGAGACCTGCCGGCTGGCGGCGGCGCCCTCGGCCTGCTCGCTGGGGAATGGTCGCACCTCGCGGTCGATCGACTTGTGGTCAGCGGTGAGCGTAGGCCAGCCACGGTATGGTATCCCGCCGAAGACTCCTTCTATGGCGCCGGAGGAAATCCCAACGAATGGCACCTCGTTTCGCACCCCAATTTTCGATTCGGCAAGGCCTTGGTACATCGTGGGGACGGCGGGCGGGTGAAGTGGAACGTACGCGCCTCGGTTCTGAAACTTTGGGCACCACGCGGACCCGACGGCGTCAGCTATACCGTCGAACTCGACGGCCGCATCGTTGCCACGGTCGAGTGCCGGGCGGCGCAAGAAGCTCCCTCTGCCCCAGTGTGGACGAGCGGGCCATTGCCTTACGGCCCGCACACAGTGGTGCTGCGCGCCGCACGCGGCCCACTGGTCGTCGATGCGTTGGAGGCGGTTGTAAAATGATTTCTGGGGGCGGTTTCAAACACCGCCCCCGCAAAGCAAATTACTAGCTTAGCTAGTAACCTTCGAATAGAGCGGAATAGACATTCCGCGCGCAAGCCGTACGTTGAGCAAAGTGCTACGTTTTTCGACCGCCCACCACTCCGGTTTTCGACTGCCGTTTACACTTAACGTGGAAGGACGAGCGTTATGACAACTGTCCGAGTCGTAATCATTGCTGTGCTGCTGTTGGCATTGTATGCCCGGCCGGGCGCAGCAGAAAGAGCCACCCGCCAGGATCGCCGTTCCATATCAGAACTGGCAGAACTCAGGTTCCATTTTCATCCTGTCTACGCCCGAAGGTGCGAACTTACCGGCGACGGCATCGGAACGCTGCCCTATCAGGTGGAGGAGTGGGATGCGGCCATCGGTTCGGCCAGCATCTGGGTGCGCGTCCCGACGATCAAGGGCAACGCGCGCCAGGAGATCAAACTGCATTGGGGCAAGGCCGACGCGGTCAGCGAGTCCAGCGGCGCCGCGGTTTTTAATGAGTCGAACGGGTACCTGAGCGTCTGGCACATGAACGATCCGGTGAAGGATGAGGTAGGCACGCTCGAATCCAAAGACGTCGCCACGACGGCCACTGCGGGGATGATCGGCAAGGCGCGGCACCTCGCGGGCAAGCAGGGCATTTTTTGCGGCGACAAGATCACCAACTATCCCGCCGGGTTCAGCCCGCATAGCACCGAAGCGTGGTTTCGAGCGGAGCAGCCAAATGCGACAATCATCGCATGGGGTAACGAACAGGCACAGGGCAAAGTCGTCGTACAGTTTGTCAGCCCACCGCACATTCGCACCGATTGCTATTTCTCAAACGGAAACGTCGACAGCGCCTCTCTGCTGGCTGCGTCGGAATGGGTCCATTTTGTTCATTCGTATCAGAACGGTGATGCGCGAATTTACGGGAACGGCAGCCTCGACGGCAAGA
>JAYVUQ010000937.1:0-2873 GCA_043787785.1 Bryobacteraceae bacterium | reverse complement strand
GGTTCGACCACGACATTATGGTCCACTGCCACTGGGAATACGACCTCCGCACCGCCATCCAAATCGCCGAAGCCGTCGCCCCCATCAAGCCCCTCTGGCTCGAAGACCCTTTGCCCGTCGACTATTCCGATTCCTGGAAGCGTCTCGCCGCCAGTTCCACCGTCCCCATCTGCATGGGCGAAAATCTCTCCCGCCGTCAAGGCTTCAAGGATTTCATCCTCAACCAAGGCTGCGATATCATCAACCCTGACCTCCGTAACTCCGGCGGTTTTCTCGAAACCAAACGCATCGCCGACATGGCCGACCTATTCGGCTTACCCATGTCTACCCACAACACCGCCAGTCAAATTCATACTTACTCCAACGCCCAATGGGCCGCCTCAATTCGCGACTACTTAGTAACCGAAACCGTCACCGGCAAAGGCGGCTGGATGGACCAGTTACTCCTCCTCGACGGCCCCTACATCGAAGACGGCTTCATCCGCGTCCATAACCGCCCCGGCTTAGGCCTCACCCTCAACCCCGACGTCGCAAAAGCTCACCTAGCCGAAGGCGAAAAATGGTGGGGCTAACCCAATCCCATCCCCCACCCAGCCGCGCGCGCTCCCACGGGGGAGGACCAGCTATCCTGTCAGTACCGGCGGGCTTCAGCCCGCGCGGAGCTTTAGCTCCGCAACCAAGGCCATTCGCCAGACTTACCTCTTTCGCACCACAGAATTCTAAGGGTAGCTGCCCCTAAATACAGGAATAATTTACGCCGATGTAAAGAGCCCTTGACAACTCAGAAATCGGCAAAAAGTTTTGCTCTTTTTGACAACTTTTCCCCCGCGCCCAGGGTTCGTCACCAACAGGAATCAACCGATGAAAAAGACTTTACTCCTCCTGCTCACCGTCACCGCCGAAGCGCAAAATCTTCGTTCCTTAAAAGGCGTTCCCACCCCCACCCCCGCGCTCACCGACGTAGTGCGCGACCAGCAAGCTCTCACCGCTTTGGGCAAAGCTTTCTTCTGGGACATGCAAGTCGGCAGCGACGGCCGCACCGCCTGCGCCACCTGCCACTTCCACGCCGGCGCTGACCAGCGGCCCCAGAACCAAATCGCCGACCCCAATAATCCCTTTCCCGTGAACCGTGCCCTCTCCACCGTCGCCTTTCCCCTGCGCGCCTTCAGTGACCCCAACAGCCGCAACTCGGTCCTTCTGCGCGATAGCAGCATGCGCATCGGCTCGGCCGGAGGCTTTCGCCGGTCCTTCGAAGACATCGTCCCCGGTGAAGCCGCCGAGCGCGGCAGCGACCTGCTCGATCGTCCCGAGTTCATGGTCGGCGGTCTCCAGGTTCGCCGGGTCACTGTCCGCAACGCGCCTTCTGTCATCAACGCCGTTTTCTCCGTGCGTAACTTCTGGGATGGCCGCGCCACCCGCGCTTTTAATGGCTTCACACCTTTCGGTACTACTTTGGACGCCCCCGGCATCCTCGCCTGGGCCAACAACGCCTTCACCCGCGAGCCCATCTTGCTCGACAACGCCAGTCTCGCTTCCCAAGCCGTCGGCCCCGCCATGGATCATCTCGAAATGTCCTACGAAGGCCGCACTTGGCCAAAGTTAGGCAAGAAGTTACTCAGCCTGCGGCCCCTCGGACTACAACGTGTCGCCCTCGACGATAGTATCCTCGGGCCCCTCGCCCGTCGCGGCGCCCCCGGGCTTACTGACGACGCCACTTACTTATCTCTCATCCAAAAAGCGTTCGAGCCACGCCTCTGGGAATCGGCCCAGTTAGTCGATCTTACCGGTAACCCGCTCGCCGGCCGCCTCGGCACGCCGGCCAATACTAATGAATTTACTCAAGCCGAGTATAATTTCTCGCTCATCTGGGGAGTCGCCCTCTACGCTTATCAAGCCACCCTCGTCTCTAATGACTCTCCCTTCGACCGTTTTATGGACGGCGACATCAGCGCCTTCACCTCTCAGCAGCAAGATGGTATGCGCTTCTTCCAAACCAATGGCCGCTGCACCACCTGCCACAACGGAGCCGAATTCTCCGCCGCCAGTTTCACCGCCTCCGGCAACGGCGGCCGCAACGGTAACCGCGCCTTCCAACGTACCGGCGTCCGCCCCGCCGAAGAAGATGCCGGCTTCGGCGGCGGTAACTTCAAGTCCATCGGCTTGCGTAACATCGAACTCACCGGGCCCTACTTTCATTCCGGCGGCCAAGCCACCCTCGAACAAGTCATCGACTTCTACTCCCGCGGTGGCGACTTCGCCAACAACGCCATCCGCCCCATCAACGCCACCCCCGCCCAAAAGGCCTCGCTCGTCGCTTTCTTAAAGTCACTCACCGACGACCGGGTCCGCTTCGAGCGCGCTCCCTTCGATCATCCTGAACTCTGCATTCCCATCGGCAACAACGATGGCGAAGCCTCCTCCCTTTTCCCTCGCAGCGCCACCGATCGCACCGCCCTCATCCGCGCCGTCGGCGCCAGCGGCAACTTCGTCCCCCTGCGCACCTTTGAAGAGATGCTCACCGGCGTAGGCCTCGATGGCTCCCGCGCTCAAGCCGCCCCCCAGGCCTGCCCCTCGCAATAACCGTCGCGAATAATCGTCGTAAAAGTGCGGTACTGTTTGCAGATGGTAAGGTGTTCCCTATGCTATCCAGACGTGCCGCCCTCTTCGCCCCGTTGGCCCCAAGTATGAAGCCACCCGCCAAATTTACCCTCGCGCTGCACCAGAACACGTCGCGCGCCGCCGGTTTTCGCCACTCACTCGAGGGCTGGGCTCGCGCCGGCATTCAATACGTCGAGCTATCCGACACCCTCTTAGACGAATTCCTCAAAACCGACAACTTAGCCGCCGCCCGCCGTGTCGTTACTGACCTCGGC
>JAYVUQ010000936.1:0-2006 GCA_043787785.1 Bryobacteraceae bacterium | reverse complement strand
GCGGGTTTTGACAGCAAGTTATTGGATTGGGATCTGCACTATGGGCCGGACCTCCGCTTCGTTGTTCTCTACGAAGAAAGAGTCCTGGCCGGGCAGTGGACTCGCCAGCGGTACTGCTTCAATGGCCGCATATATGCACTTTGCGGACCTAGTGTCCGTCAAGCGCCAGCCAAACGGGTCACCAAGACGCCAGAGGAGATGATGGGCAACCCTCAGTAAATTTTCTGGTCTTCCCCCCACCCGGCGTCAGAGGTGCTGGCGGCAGAGGAAAGTGGTAGCGATGAAATATCAACTCCGAGCCATGCCTAGCGCTTCCTAAGACAAGAGCGTAGAGGAATTCACTGCCCGCAAATAGGCGAAGCGGGGCACCACACGGCCGCGGTCCTGCGCAGCTTCACCGGCTCCTGCCAACTCATCGGCGTCGAGCCCTTCGCTTGGTTCCGCGACGTCCTGGCCCGCATCAACTCCCACCCCATCAACCGCCTCTACGAACTCCTCCCACACCATTGGGCCGCCGCTCGATCCTAATGATCGAGCCTTTTGAGGTCGACCCGCCCTACGCCTCTGGCCCGGTGTTTCTCAGCCGCTTACGATTACAACATCGTGCCCACAGTAGACGACATCTACCCCACCCGATCCTTGGACGGCAACGCGCTGATCCAACCCGAAAGCCGCCAAGCCTACGCGCGACTCCTCAACCAAGGCTGGACCGACGCTCTGCGGAAACTATTCCCCCAGGGTCCGCTCTGGACCTTCTGGGATTACAAGCGCGAGCGCTGGCCCGCCGGCAAGGGCATGCGGCTCGATCACCTCCTACTCTCGCCAGAGCTCGCCGGGCGACTCATCGACGGCGGCGTAGACCGCTGGGTGCGCGGCGAGGTGAATGCGAGTGACCATGCTCCGGCGTGGATCGTGCTGGATCTTTGAGGTCGCCGGTGAATCCGCGGCGACCCAAGACGGCGAAACGTTTTTTTGAACGAGAGCGCCGGGTTTATTTTTTCCGAACCCCACCCTCGCCACCATCTGCTTCGGCAGCTTCTTACTCTCTAAAAAAGCAACTTCAAGCCAAATTGAATCTGTCGGCCCACTGCCCTCGAGTTGCTCAACTTCCCGAACGTACTGGAATCCATCGAAAGTGCGGCGCTGTTGGCCGATGCGAGAAAGAAGGTGGGTGTATTGGTCAAATTGAAGAACTCCGAACGGAACTGGAGCGTGGTGCGCTCCGTGAGCTTCGTGTTCTTGAAGACCGAGAAGTCGACGTTGACTGACCCCGGTCCCCGCGCCACGTGACGCGCCGAGTCACCGAACATCTGGATGCGGGCACCGGTTGAACTCAGCACCGTGCCCGGTATCCGAAATGCCGCGGGGTTGAAGTATTGGTCCACTCCTTTGTGGGCGTACATGTCAGCTCCGGGCACTCGATCGGGAACGTTGAACGTCGCAAAAGTTTGAGGCACTAAGGACACCCGGATGTCCGTCGGAAATCCGCCGCGAATCACGCTGATGCCGTTCACCTGCCATCCGCCCACCAGCTTGCCCATCGCTCCGCCTCCGGGCAGGAATGCCTTTCCGGGGCCGAAAGGAAGCTCGTATCCGAAACTGGCGACAAATCGCTGAGGAATGTCCAGCGGCGCCGGGCCATTGTCGCGTTTCCGGTTGAAGGCGTCCAGGGGCAGGGACGTGCTGCCGTTCTGCGAATAAGAACTATCGCCGGAACCATTCGTTTCCAGGTTCTTCGAAATTGTGTAATTTGCCAAAAGGTTGAAGCCTCGCGAGAACCGCTTCTCTACCTTGAAATTCACCGCCTGATACATATTGTTCGCGTCGCTTGCGCTGATGCCCTGCGTACCGTTGATCTTGGGAGCTCCGCGATACTGCTGCGTATTCTTGCCCACTAAAGCAAAGGCGAAGGGCACTTGGCCCAGGTTGTTGCGCGCTCCCAGGTGCGTTCCCTTGGCGCCCGAGTAAGATGCTTCCAGCAGCCAGGTTCCGAGCAACTCGTATTG
>JAYVUQ010000935.1:0-3559 GCA_043787785.1 Bryobacteraceae bacterium | reverse complement strand
CGAAGAGTATCTAAACTATATTCGCTATCTGGGGAAGGCTGGCATCCCCTATTCGACTTATGCCCATATGGGGAATGGAATTTGGCGCAGCGGTCGGGAGGTGCTGCCGCGAGGATATTCCGGTTCTACGCTGGATCTGTCCAGCCCAGATGCGGTGGGGCGGTGGGGTGGCAAGACGTTTGACCGGCCGTTGTCGCATGGCAGGGTCTACACAAAAGAGGAAATCTGGGAGAACTACACCTATTTCATTAAGAAAGTTGTACCAGTTGCGGAGGAAGCGGGGGTACGAATTGGTATTCACCCGGACGACCCGCCGCAACCGATGCTTGGTGGAGTGCCTCGCTGTATCTTCTCTAACTTCGAAGGTTACAAGCGGGCGATTGAAATCGCGAACAGCCCGAACATTGGCGTGTGCCTCTGCTGTGGATCGTGGCTGGAAGGTGGCAAGATGACCGGGGCGGAGCCGCCTGAAGTGATCAAATACTTTGGTGCGCGCAAGAAGTTATTCAAAATTCACTTTCGCAATGTAAGTGCGCCCCTGCCGCATTTCACCGAGACGATGATCGATGACGGCTACTACGATATGAGTAAGATTATGCGAGCGCTGGTGGAGGTGAAGTTCGACGGGATCATGATCCCCGATCATATTCCGGGAGTGGGAAGTAACCCGAAGACGGAAGGAGCGGCGGGGCGGCCTGC
Source organism: Bryobacteraceae bacterium (assembly GCA_043787785.1). Classification (GTDB taxonomy): domain Bacteria; phylum Acidobacteriota; class Terriglobia; order Bryobacterales; family Bryobacteraceae; genus JALHNI01. The sequence continues at coordinate 2,860 of JAYVUQ010000935.1, read as the reverse complement.
GGGAGAGGGATATCGCCCAAATCCCTCGCTGGGTTATTTGCTTGGTGGAATGAATGCGATGCTGGTGGCCGCGCAAGGGAAGCATCCTGGCGGCCAGGGATAGGATGCGGGTAGCATGATTCCGGAATCGTTAACAATCGCAGCGGTGCCTTGCGGCAATCGCACTTACAGCCAGGCCGCACGTTTTGGGGATCTGCTCTTTGTTTCCGGACAATTGGGCATAAATCCATCGACGGGAGAACTGGTGGCGGGAGGGCAGGTTGCAGAGTACCGTCAGGCCCTGGAGAACGTAAAAGCGATTCTCGAGGAGGCGGGGAGCAGCTTGGCACATGTGGTGAAGACGACCGTGTTTATGACGGATGTCGATGAGCTCACGGAATTGAATGCTGTCTATGTCGAGTATTTTGCGCACGCACCGGCGAAGACCGGGGTAGAGGTGAAGAGACTTTCTGGCGCGGCGCGGGTCGAGATTGAAGTGATTGCCGGGCTGCACTAGCGCCGAATTGGAGCGAATTTATGACTAAGTTGACACGCCGCTCTTTTGCGGCTCTGATGGCCGCGGTGCCCGTGGTGAGTGCGGCGCCTACGAAGCAGAACATTCTGTTTATCGCGATTGACGATATGAACGATTGGATCGGGTGTCTGAAAGGGCACCCCAATACCATCACGCCGAATCTAGATCGCCTGGCCACGCTAGGGGTGAATTTTACGAGCGCGCATTGTGCGGCTCCGCTTTGCAATCCAGCGCGGGCGGCGCTGATGACCGGGCGGCGGCCTTCATCGACGGGTGTGTATTTGAACAGCCAGCCCTACCATGGCTCGAAAGTAAGTGCCGGAGCCGTAACTCTCAATCAGCACTTCAAGAACAACGGCTATCTGACGATTGGTTGCGGGAAGATCTATCACGGCACGCAAGGGAGGTTTGCGGACGACGAGGGGTGGCACGAGTATGCGAAAACCAAGGACTCGTTCAAGCTTGCCGGGCCGAGCCCTATGGCTGGTGCCGCTGCACAGGCGCAATTTGACTGGGGCCCGACGGACAGCGGCGACGAGGCAATGCACGATTATCAAACGGCGGAATGGGCGGCGGCGCATTTGGGGAAACAGCACGATCAGCCGATGTTTCTCGCGTGCGGATTTTCGAAGCCCCATCTGCCCTGGTATGTGCCCAAAAAGTATTTCGATATGCATCCGCTGGACGGCATTCAGTTACCGATCGTCAAGGAAGACGACTTAGACGACGTCCCGGAAATCGGAAAGAAGTTTGCGCGCGCCTCCGGGGATCATGCCCGCGTTACGAAGGCCGAGGCTTGGAAGAAGGGCGTGCAGGGGTACCTGGCGGCGATTACTTTTGCCGACGCGATGGTGGGCAAGGTGTTGAACGCGCTTGAGGCCGGACCGAATGCCAAGAACACAACAATTGTGTTGTGGAGCGATCATGGATGGCACCTGGGCGAGAAGTCGCATTGGCGTAAGTTTACGTTGTGGGAACGTTCGACGCGAAACATCCTGATGGTAGTGGCTCCCGGGGTTACGAAGGCTGGGGGTGTCTGTGAACGCACGGTGAGCATGATGGACATTTATCCGACGCTAATGGATCTTAGTGGATTGAAGGCACCGGGGGTGCAGGAGGGCGAATCGCTACTTACATGGCTGAAAAATCCGAAGGCAGCCAAAAAAACGCCAGCGCTGACGACCTATCAGTTTGGAAATCATGCGGTGAGGTCGGAGCGGTGGCGCTACATCCGATATCGCGACGGCAGCGAGGAATTGTATGACCGGGACAAAGATCCGAATGAGTGGACGAACCTCGCGGCGAAGCCCGAGATGGTGGCGGTGAAGAAGGAACTGGCAAAGTGGCTACCGACGCATGACGAGGCGGATGCACCTATTCGAGCGGGCGGAGAAGAGAAGTAGGGTCAGGGGCGAGTTACTAAGTTAGTCGAGCGTTTCGGGAACGAGTTCGATGTTGGTTTCACCGGCGGCTTTGCCAGCGGCGTACTTCTTGACCCAGGCCTCGAAGCTCTTCCCGTCCGCCATGTCGCGACCGCTGAAGGTGAGCTCCTCGATTTCCGATTGTTCGACCACGACCTTGCGACCTTCATTGCGGAGCATGATGCGCAGCTTGGCTTGGCCTGAGGTGGGCGAGCCCTGACGGTCGAAGATATAGCCCTCGATTCGATCGCCGGTCTTGAGCTTGATGCTGACGTCTCCGCGATAATCGAAGGCCTGCTCGACACCGTCGGTCAATTGATCGCCAACGGCGGATTGACCCTGCAAGGTTTTGGTCTGGCCGAGCGCGGTGAGGTCGATTTGGACCAGAGGGGAGACGGGCTTTTCATCGTCTAAAAGGCGGAGGGCTTGCTTGTCGGTGTATGCCGGGAAGAGCATCGACTTAATCGTTGCGAGGATGCCGGGAATGGTGAAGGTGTAGTGGACGGCCGTGGACTCGTAGCCGGAATGCAACATGCAGTTTTCGCATTTGGAGTTGCCCGACTCGTAGCCATACTTACTCCAGTCGGTGGAGTCGAGGAGTTCCCGATAGGTGTCAGCGTAGCCGTCCTGCTGGAGGTAGCAGGGCCGCTGCCAGCCAAAGATACTGTAGGCGGGCATGCCCCAGGGCGTGCATTCGAGATTGCGCTTGCCCATTAAGAATTCGAGGAAGAGCATCGACATGTTGAAGCGCCACTTGGGATCGCGATTGGAGAGGAGCTTGCGGAACATGGCCTGATTGCGCTCACGACCGGTGAAGTGTTGCTGGTCGGGAGCTTTGTCGTAAGAATAGCCGGGAGAGATCATCATGCCCTCGACCCCGACATCCATCATGTCGGTGAAGAACTGGCGGACTGACTTGGAATCG
>JAYVUQ010000934.1:0-1892 GCA_043787785.1 Bryobacteraceae bacterium | reverse complement strand
CTTCGGAAATACGCCTTCACTCCGCCGGTTCGGAGAGGGCAAGGATGCGGTCGAAACCCATGCTGAACTCCTCGCCAAAGCCAAACAGTTACGGAAAGCGGAATACTACCGCCGCGACTTCAGGTTCCGCCGTGTTAGCCTGAAAATTCCTCATGGCCAAACTCTCCGTTCGCGACCTTTCCCTTGCTGGTAAACGCGTCTTCATCCGCGTCGATTTTAATGTTCCGCTCACCAACGCCGGGAAGGAGATCACCTCCGATAAGCGCATCCGCGCCTCGCTGTCCACCATTCAGTACTGTCTTGACCAGGGTGCCGCCGTCGTCCTGGCCAGTCACCTCGGTCGGCCCAAAGGCAAGCCCAACGCCGAGATGAGTCTCGCGCCGATTGCGATCCGTCTGGCGGAACTTTTGAAACGTCCGGTCGCCATGGCCCCCGATTGCGTGGGTCCCGCGGTGGAGGCCATGCTGCCCGCCCCGGGCCAGGTGCTGTTGCTTGAGAACCTGCGCTTCCATGAGGAGGAAGAAGCCAACAACCCGGCCTTTGCGGCCCAACTCGCCGCCCTCTGCGACCTCTACGTTAACGACGCTTTTGGCACCGCTCATCGCGCCCACGCCTCCACCGTCGGCATGGCCCAGGGCAAGCCAGCCGCAGCCGGCTTGCTGATGGACAAGGAACTCGAGTACCTCGGCAAAGCCACCACCCATCCCGAACGTCCCTGTATTGCCATCATCGGCGGGGCCAAGGTCTCCGACAAAATCGAAGTGATTGTGAACCTGCTGAAGGTTTGCGACCGCGTGCTGATCGGCGGCGCCATGGCCTATACGTTCCTTCGCGCGCTCGGCCAGCCTACCGGTAAGAGCCTGGTTGAAACCGATAAGCTTGACCTCGCCCGCGACTTGATGGCCCAGGCCGGCCCGAAGCTCCTCTTGCCGACCGACCATGTGGTCTCCGAAAAGTTCGAAGCCGGCGCGTCTTTTGAGGTGGTGACGAAGATCCCCGAAGGCACTATGGCCCTCGACATTGGCCCCGTCACGCTCGCCGCTTACATCGCCGAAGTCAACGCAGCTAAAACCATCATTTGGAACGGGCCCATGGGCGTCTTCGAGATGCCTCCCTTTGACGTCGGCACCATGTCACTGGCCCGCGCCGTGGCGGCGTCGAATGCTATCTCCATCGTCGGGGGCGGTGACTCCGAAAAAGCCATCAAGACCGCTGGCCTCTCGGACCAAATCTCCCACGTCTCTACCGGCGGCGGCGCATCGCTCGAATTTCTCTCTGGCCTCGAACTCCCCGGCGTCGCCGCCCTCAGCGATAAGTAGCGGCCTGCCGCTGGGATGTCAGTACGCGGAATCGTGGTCGGCATGCAGCGTTAGGAATTCCAGAAACTCGCCGCTTCGTCTCACGACGGCTCGTACTTTCTTGGTGATTCTAATCGAATACAGCTTTGAACCGTCGCGGGACTTCCGGCTATGGATTAGCTCCCAGCGGACACCACGGTCCAAATACAATTCATTCCAGCTAAGCTTGGACAGTTTGACGCAGCTGTCGATGACGGCAACTCGCTCCTCCTTTTCCAAGACAAACCATTCAGCTTGGAATTCACCATTGTTCAAATCCAGCCGAATGGCCGTACTCAAACTGTTACTTGCTCTTCCTGGCCTTGCGGCCCAAGGCTCCCAGATCGCTCTCCCCTCGCGGGTGACCCTCCGACCAAGCGAGCGCAGCATCAAGACTGGCCCGCGCTTCCGGTGTATGCAGCCACCGTTCGCTGTCCGGAACTACTTGCGCGGTCTTGATTACCCAAACGCCCTGCTCCACCTCGTCCACGATCACGGTGCGTCCGGCGAATTTCTTGCCGAGCGAAATCTGGCCACTGTTCCCGATCATCTTAA
>JAYVUQ010000933.1:0-9581 GCA_043787785.1 Bryobacteraceae bacterium | reverse complement strand
GATGCATACCATTTGAACATCCCAAAACCCTGGGCCACCTCGTCCTTCACCTGGAAGAACATGCCCGGACCGCCGGCTTCGGGGTTGAGGCCGCCGCTGGCCGCCAGGATCGTGTCGCGAATCACTTCAGACTCTAAACGGGTCCAGTTCATCCTGGCCAGTAGGCGATTGTCCGGATCGCTTTCGCCAAGCTTCTTTGCGTCGGGATGGCGAGTGGACTGGCGGTAGGCGTTCGAGGTCAACATTAGCCGCTGCATCGCCTTGATGCTCCATTTCCGCGCGACGAATTCTGTCGCCATCCAATCGAGGAGTTCCGGGTGAGTGGGGCGCTCTCCGTTCATGCCGAAATCCGACGGTGTCCGGACGATTCCCTCGCCGAAGTGATGCTGCCAGATGCGGTTCACCATCACCCGGGCGGTGAGCGGATTGGTAGGACTGGCGATCCAGTCGGCCAGCGCCTTTCGGCGTCCACTGCGGTAACGCCCGGCGAATGGAATTTCCGCGGGCTCCGATTTCCCGGCGATCCGCTGGGGAAAGCCAGGCTGCACCAGTTCTCCCCTCGCGCTGCGCTCTCCTCCCGCCAGGACATAGGTGGCGTCGATCTCCATCACGGCGGGCGGGGCCACCTCATTCACACTGTAGGCTAAGGGCTCGTAGCGCGCTGATTCGAGCGTCAGGCGCTGGATGTGGTCCTGGGCGGATTTGTAGTTTTTTCGCTCTTCGGCGGTAAATACGGGATTGTCTTTGTTGGCCAGGGCGCGTTGCAGGTTGTCTCCCAGCTTTTTGTTGGCGGCATTTTCATCGTCCGCGCCTGGGTTGCCGGCGCTCGCTAGCTTGGCCCTCAACTGCTCCTCCAGCTTCCGCAGTTGGTCGCTCGCCACCTGCAGATCATCCTCATATCGACGCAGGGTGGAGCGCATCGTTAGCCGATGCTCAGAATCGAGGAAGGGCAGGGGCCGGTCGTCGATCCGGGTGGCGGCAAAGAAGGCCTGCATGCGGTAGAAGTCTGTTTGCGGGATGGGATCGTATTTGTGATCGTGGCAGCGCGCACACCCGACGGTAAGCCCGAGAAACACCTGGCTCGTCGTGCCGGTCACCTCATTCAGCCAGTCTAGTCGCAACTGGGCATCGAAGTTGGCGTCACGCTCCCACGGTCCCATCCGGAGGTAGCCAAGCGCGAGCAGGGCTTCATTTTCCCGGCTGCGGCCCCGTCCGCCAACACCACCACCTGGCGCCTGTGGAAGTTCGTCGCCCGCCAGTTGTTCCTTGATGAACAGGTCGTAGGGCTTGTCGTTGTTGAAGGCCCGGATCACATAATCGCGGTAACGCCAAGCTGTCGGCCGCTCGCCGTCGATGGCAAAGCCGTCACTTTCGGCGAAGCGCACGAGGTCGAGCCAATGGCGTGCCCAGCGTTCGCCGTAGCGTGGGTCTTCTAAAAGCCGGTCCACCAACTTTTCGTAGGCATCCGGACTTGGGTCGTCAAGAAAGGCCTTGGCTTCCGCCTCGGTGGGTGGCAGGCCGACGAGGTCGAAAAAGACCCGGCGCAGCAGAGCGCGCTTGCCCGCCGGCGGAGCGGGCGCGATTCCCCTCTCCTCCAGCTTGGCCAGGATAAAGCCATCAATGGGGTTCCGCGCCCACGCCGGGTTCTTAGTGACGGGTGTTTTGGGGGCCACCGGTGAGGAAAACAGCCAGCCGGTGTGCTGGCTCAAGGTTATTGGCTCAACGGCTTTCATGGAATCGATGGCGGCGGCCAGCGCGGTGACCACCGTGTCCGGCAGCGGATGGCCGCCGATCGGCATGCGCGGATTCTTCTCGCCGCGAACGAACTGCATCAGCAGGCTCTGGCTCGAGCGTCCTGGTTGAATCGCCGTGCCGCGCTTGCCGCCTTTGATCAAGTCCGCCAAGCTCGAAAGCGACAAAGACGCCTGGGCCTGGGCACCGCTGTGGCATCCAGCACAATGCGCTTTGAGCACCGGTTGAATTTTGTCTCGAAAGATTTCTTCGTCGGCAGCGGCGGCCGGAAACGCCACGGTTAGGGCGAGAACCACCGCCCGAATGAGACGGATCATGCTAGATCTGAAATGCATTTGCACACCGTCTACTTTAATCGGATTTAACGCCGGCGTAAATGGTTCACCGCAACCTGGATTCAGCCCAGGGGGACAAATCGTGCGGAGGTGGGGCAATCGATCTAGGCGAAACTCAGAAAACCAGCTTCAAGGCCGCTTGCTGGATGCGAGCCGGAGCGGTGGAACTGATCTGCCCGGCTTGAGCGGTTCCGATGGCGGCATTCGGCGTTCCGAAATTGGCTCGATTGAGGGCGTTGAACATCTCCCACCGGAAGGTGAGCTTCCAGCCTTCCCGGACTTTGAACTGACGGTGAATGCCGGCGTCGGCGTTGAAGTTGCGGGGCCCCACCAGAATGCCCCGGCCGGCGTTGCCGAAGGAGAATTGAGGGGGTGCGGCGAAGGCGGACAGGTTAAACCAGCGGTCGATGGAGCGCTGCCCGGCGGCCAGGTTGCCGTCGGCGAGGCGATTGGGACGGTCGCCGCCGCCACCAGCGGAATTTGAAACCGCGGCGGCGAGCGAGGGTGTGAAGTGTTCGCCCGTCGCCATGGACCAGATACCGTTCAGGCTCCAACCGCCCAGGATCCAGGCCCCGGGCCCCGTCGACAGGAACGGCCGGCCAGCGCCGAACGGAAGCGCCCAGACGTGGTTGAATACGGCAATGTGACGGCGGTCTTCGGGCATCGAACCCCACTCGCAGCGATAGCAGCGGGCGTCCTGCGGCGGAGCATTGCCCCCGCCATTGATGTTGCCGCCGTTGCTGAGGTAGTGCGACCAGGTATAGGCGAGCGAAAGGGTGAGCCCGTGCCGGGCGCGCTTCTCCACGCGGGTTTGTAGCGAGTGGTACTTCGCCGCGCCGAAGTTGGTGCGGTAGGTAACGTTGGTGACGTTGGGGTTGATGCCAAAGAACGGCCGCCGCGGCCCTTGGGCACCGGCGCCGGGTACGGACTGATTGAGGTTGACGTTGGCGATGAGGCCCAGCGTGCGCGTGCCAACGTAGGAAACGTCCACCAGTAGGTCCGGCAGCACTTCGCGCTGCACGCCCAGGCTCCATTGCAGGGTGTTGGTGGACTTCATCCCGTAATCCCACGCCGCGGGATTGCCGCCGGAGATCTGCGCCTGGTCATTCAAATTAGGCCGAACGGGCGCGTCGAGCCCTTGGGAGAGACGGCGCGGCGGCGGCGCGGCGTTCTGATCGGTCGCCAGCACGTTCGAGAAAAAGAATGGCAGGTTCTTGTAGAGTTGTCCGCCGCCTTGCCCGGCTTCCACAAACGAACTGCCGAAGCCGCTGCGAAGCACCGTGCGGCGATCCTTGGTGAGCATGTAAGTCAGGCCGACGCGCGGGGCCAGGTTGTTGGTGTCGATGTGGCGAAGGCGGCGGCTGGCACCGTCACGACCGGCGATTTCCAGGCGCGCCTTATCGATGTTGAAGTTCGACCAACGATCATGCACCTCATACGGCGGCGTCAAGAGTTCGTAGCGCACTCCGAGGTTAAGTGTCAGGCGCTGCGAAGCCCGCCAACTGTCGTCAACAAAGGCGTTCATGTTATAAAAACGCATGCCAAACGTGCCTTCCAGGATGTTGCGGTTGGTGCCGCTGGTGGCGCCGAGGGCCCAATCCGCCAAAGCCGTGGCCGCGCTGGTGCTGCCGGTTTGGCGGGTGAACTGGCCGTTGAAATCGAAGGTGCCGCGCGTGGGGAAGGCCGAAAAGCCATTGAAGCGATGCCGGACGTATTGGCCGCCAAACTTGAGCGTGTGGTTGTTGCGGACCACGGTGAGCACGTCTTCGTATTGGAAGGAGACCGTTTGGCTGTTCTCCGGATAGGTGGACGCGTCGCCCAGCGTGCGGAACCCAGTGATGGCCATGCCGGGCAGGCCCCCGGACTTGTCGTTGATGTTGATGCCGGGAATGCCAATGGCCGTGGCCGTGGCGAAGGCATTACCGAGCGGCGCGATGTACTGGTTCCAGCGCACGGCGCCCAACCGCACTTCGTTCACGATATTGGCGTTGATCACCTTGACGTAGTTGAAGGTGGCGGACCAGTTCTTGAGCGGCGTTTGGGTGCCCGTTTCGATGCCGTCGGCACTGAGATATGGGCTGCCGGGAATCGTGCCCAGTCCACTGCCGCCAATGGGCAAACTGCCGGGGGTTAACAGAAGCGTGTCGTCATAGCTGTATTTAAGGAAGACGCGGTCGCTCTGGCCAAAATTGTGATCGAGCCGGACATCGAACTGATCGGTACGCTGCGCGATGGTGGGGTTGAAGACAAAGTTATTGGTGGCGGCCGCATTCGTGGGGGTGGGCAACAGGCTGGCAACTTTGAGCGCGGCCGGATCGAGCCGCGAGGTGGGAATCAGATTCCCGGCGAACGGCATCCGCTGGCCAGCGGCGACATTGGTGGGGTCGAAGAGGCTGGCACTGAGCCCGGCGAAGTTACCGCTCGAGATCCATGCCCGTTGGGCCAGTGTGGGAATAGTCGAAATGATCGAACGCGGCTGGCGCAAACGGATACCTTGATAGTCGGCGAACAGGAAGGTGCGGTCCCGGCGAAGGGGTCCACCGATGGTGCCGCCAAATTCATTGCGTTTGAAGGCGGGTTTGGCGGCGCCGAGGCGATTGTTGAAAAAAGTATTGGCGTCGAGCCGGTTGTTGCGGAGAAATTCGTACAGGCTGCCGTGCCACTGATTGGTGCCGGATTTGGTTTGCACAATGGTGATGGCGCCGGCGGCCGCGCCGTATTCGGCCGTGTAGTTGCTGGTCATCATCCGCACTTCCTGGATCGCGTCCACGGTCGGCACCATCACCAGCGTGCTGAGCCACAGGTTGCGGTTCACCATGCCGTCGATCAGATAAGTATTATTCTGGGCACTCGAGCCGTTCACCGAGATGTTGGCATCGCCGCGCATGGCGTATTGCGACGTGGAGAGGTTGCCGCTGGAGCCGGTGTAAGCGCCAGGGCTCAACTTGAGCAGCGCGGTAAACGTGCGGCCGTTCAACGGCATCTCGATCATCTGTTCATTGGTTACCAGGGAGGAGACGGCGGCAGTTTGCGCTTGCAGCAGCGGTGCGGTTTCATTCACCTCGATGGTTTCCCGCACGCTGCCCACCTGCAGATGAAGATCCACCGTCAGGGTGTCGGCGGCGGTGAGTGCCAAGCCCATTCGGGCCAGCTTCCGGAAGCCCTGCTGCTCGACGGTGGCCGAGTAGGGGCCCGTGGGGATTGAGGTGGCGACATACTGGCCGGAAGTGCCGGTTTCCACCGTCCGGGTAAACTTTGTGGCCTCGTTCACCAAGGTCACCTTGGCGCCGGCGATGGCCGCGCCGCCGGAGTCAGTAACGGTGCCGACAATCGTGCCGCTTTGCACCTGGGCGAACGCCGCGGCAAAGCTTACCAGAACGAAAAGGGGAGTGCGGAACTGAGGGAGAAGCCGAGAATTCATGATATTTTCCTTAAGGCCACGTAGCGGATGTCTCCCACTTGGGCGTTTCGGATTTCGAGCGCCCGCAACGTAAGCAGGGCGCGCGTTTTTTGGAGATGAAAAGTGCCCAGCCGCAGCGGCTTGAAGTCCTTCACATAAGATTCTTGATCCCGGGGCGCGCGGTCGAGCGCCATGCCCGTCAGCGGTGGATCGTGCGCCGGGTGGATCGCCGCGCGGACGTTGGCTCCGTCGAAGCTGAGTTCCACCACTGACCCAATGTCCGCCCGCGGGCAAGTATAGTAGAGGATCGCTTCGTACTTGCCCGCGCGCCCCACCTCAATGTCCCAAGTGATCGAGTCGTCCTTGCTCGTCCAGTGCGTGAAGAACGAACAATTGGGCGCCGGGGAACTACGCCGGATTCCGCCATGCGGCACCCCATCCCGCGCCGGGAGCATGGTGAGTTCCGAATAGCCCGCGGTGAACGGGCGATCCTCAGCCGCCACCATCGGCAACATCTCCTTCGACCACGCCGCAACCGCCGCGCGCAACGTGGCCGCCACCTCCGGCCGGTCCGCCGCGATGTTGCGGCTTTGCTGCGGATCGGTCTCCATATCGAAAAGAGCGCTCGTCGCGTCCAGCCGGTATTGTTGCGTGCGCACCGTTGTCCGGCGGTTCTGCATCGTAAAGATCATCCGCTCGGGCCACTTCGATTTCTGGCCCAGTAAGAGTGGTTTCAGGCTGCGCCCGTCCAACGGCTTCTTGGAAATGAGGGGTGTCTGAGCGAGGTCGGCAAAGGTGGGCAGCAGATCAATTGCCGCGGCGATCTCTGGAATCCGCAGGCCGGCGGGAATGTGATTCTTCCAGCGGAACAGGCACGGCACCCGCAATCCGCCTTCGTCCAGCGAGCCCTTCCTTCCCTTCATCCCTCCATTCCATCGCCAACCGTTTGGGCCATTGTCGGAAAGATAAAGAACAATCGTGTCCTCGGCCAGGCGCAACTGGTCTAGGGTGTCGAGCACACGGCCCACATTGGCATCGATGTTCTCGCACATGGCCAGCACGGCCCGGGTGTGGGCCAGGTCCTCGCTGGCGGGGTTGACGGCCCTCAGTTTGGGCGTGGTGTTACGGAATTTCTCAAAATAACCATCCGGAACCTGCATGGGAGAGTGCGGCGTGTTGAGCGCCAGGTAGCAGAAGAACGGCTTGGCCCGGTGCTGCCGGATGAAGCCGATGGCATGGGTAGTGAGGTCGTCGGTAATGAATCCCTTGCCGCGCGTGAGTTGCCCGTTGTGATCCAACTCCGGGTTGAAATACGCACCCCAGTGGCCGGAGGTAAAGCCATAGTATTCCTGGAAACCGCGCGCGTTCGGATGGTAGGGAAACTGGGAACCGTTGTGCCACTTCCCAAACGACGCGGTGGCGTAGCCGGCGTCCCGAAACGTCTCCGCGATGGTCACCTCGTCGAGATTGAGCCGTTCGGCGCCGGTCGATACGCCGCGCACGCCGCCGCGCGGATGGTAACGCCCGGTGAGAAACTCGGCGCGCGTGGGGGCGCATACGGAGCAGGCGAAGAAGCGGTCGAAGAGGGCGCCGTCGCGAGCCAGGGAGTCGATGCGGGGCGTCGACAGGTTGGTATTTCCATTGACGCTGAGGTCGCCCCAACCCTGGTCGTCGGTAAGAATCACGAGAATATTGGGACGCTGGCGCGGCTGACTGAAGGCCGTGAAGGAGGCGGCGGCGGTGAGCGAGGCGGTGGCGAGAAACTGGCGTCGATGGATCATGGGCCAGCAGCCATAATACCCGATGTCCCTTCTGCGCCTGCCTCTGCGGTGTGGACGAAGCCGGGATAGGTGGCTACTATAAAGACAATGTGTACCCGCATCTGCCAGTACGTTTTGCTTCTCGCCGCCGCATTACCGGCGCAGTCTCTTTTACCAGTCGATCTGGCCACGTCGTTGGCGAGCGAAGGGGCCGCCGTCCAGTCAGTTCCGGCCGTTGGCCCCGGTTTTACCCAAGCCTTTCGAATGACGGCCCTGCAGCCGGGACGTGCGCTCGCCGATGCCACGCTTTCTTGGACCAATGCCAGCCCTGTCGGAGCAGGGGACCGGCTGACGCTTACCTTCTGGGTGCGCAAGCTGGCCCCCGCGGATTTCTATAACTTGAGAGCTACGGTAAGTCTCGAAACTGACGGCGCTGCCCCGTGGCTCGAGACCGTTTTTCCCTGTAACCTCTCCACTTGGGCTAAGTACTCGTTCCCGGTTGTCGCGCCAGCGGCGCTCGAAACCGGTGCGCTGCGCCTCATCTTTCGCCACGGCCTGGGTCCGCAGACTTATGAGCTCGGCGCCATTCAATTAGTCAATCGCGGAGCGCCTGCCCCGCCGCCGGCTCCCTTGGAATCGTTAATCCCCGCCAATAGCGCGCGCACTTACTCCGCTTTCTTCGATAACTCGGTCGGCGGCGGCTCAGCTACGTTAGTACCAGCCAGCGGCCCGGGACTTACTGAGGCCATCCAGATACAGGTAAACGGCACCTCGCCCTTCATCTACAACGCCCAGTTGGGTTGGGTAACCACAGCGCCGGTAAACAAAAACGATGCGGTCTTACTCAGCTTTTACGCGCGGCTGCTGCAGGGTAAGGACCAGGGCCCCTTATTGGGGCAAGTGGTTTATGAGCGCAATAGCGCCCCGAACGACAAGTCAGTTACTCTCTTCTTTCCACTCGTCAACGATGAATGGCAATTGCTGCAGGTTCCGTTTCGCGCCAATGACAATTATCAGCCTCGGACGGCGCATTTGCAGTTTCAGTTTGCCGCGGGTCCGCAACGGTTTGAGATCGCAAATGTGGAGTTACTAAACTATGGTCCCTTGGCGGACCTGAGCCGGTTACCGAGTAGGGCCGCGGTCGTCGTGGACCCGGCGCAGGAGCGTATCCTCAGCCAGGCGCGCCAACGGATCGAAGACGTCCGGCAGACCCCCCTCAAGGTGGTCGTCGTGGATGCCGCTGGAAAGCCCATGCCGGACGTCGAGGTGCGAATGCAGCAACTGCGGCACGCTTTCCGCTTCGGAACCGCCGTCACCGCCAACGGCCTCAAGCAGCCCGGGCAGGACAACGAGATCTATCGCTCCCGCATCGCTAGCCACTTCACGGCATCGGTACTGGAGAACGACCTGAAGTGGCCGCTCTGGGAGTGCGCCACGTGCCGGCCCTCCTTTGAACAGGCGCAGACGCGGGAGGGGATTCAGTGGCTATTGAGCCACGATATCGCCGTTCGCGGACACAACCTCATCTGGCCTTCCAACCGGAACATGCCGGCTGACGTGCAAAGGCTAACGGGAGACGCCCTGCGCACCCGCATCACCCAGCATTTTGAGAATGTGCTCAGCGATCCCGGGGTGGCCGGCAAGCTGTACCAATGGGATGTGGTGAATGAGCCATTCGACAATTTCGATGTGCAGGGGCGTCTGGACGGCGTAAACGGCGTCACGCCGTCCAAGGGACAGTTGGGGAATGAAGAACTGTTGGCCTGGTTCCGGCACGCGCGGAAGCTGGATCCGATGGCGCAGCTAGTGCTGAACGACTATGCCAATATCGAGGCCGCGAGCGTGGCAGCGCATGAAGACTATTTTGTGCGCGTGCTGGAGTGGATGCGCCAGAACAACGCGCCGCTGGACGCCATTGGCCTGCAGGCGCACTTCGGCGGCACCCGGCCGCTCACCAGGGTGCAAACCGTGATCGACCGCTTTGCGAACTTCGGGCTGCCGCTGGCCATCACCGAGTTCGACTACAACAGCTCTGACGAGGCGGCGCAGGCCGTATTTACCAAGGATTTCATGACGCTGATTTTCAGCCGACCAGAGTTTACCGACTATCTGATGTGGGGATTCTGGGCGTCGCGCCACTGGTTGCCGCAGGGAGCGATGTACGCCGCCGATTGGACCTCGAAGCCGAACGCGCTAGCTTACAACCGGTTGCTGTTTCAGGAATGGTGGACAAATGCGGAAGGCCGAACGTCTGAAGACGGCAGCGTCACCAGGCGAATTTATCAAGGCGACTACCAGCTCACGGTGGTGGGTGCCGACGGACCCGTTGTTCAG
>JAYVUQ010000932.1:0-1831 GCA_043787785.1 Bryobacteraceae bacterium | reverse complement strand
GTGGGTGCCGATGCCGGTTCAATCAGTTCCACCGTTTCGCCCTGCCCCCGGCGCTCCATGTCCGACGCGATTTGCGACTCACGCTGCTTCTTCAAAAGTTCCGCGTAGTGGTCTTTCAACATCGAATACTCCCGTTGAATGACGATGCGGTCCATTTCCGAACTGCTGTCTGGCAAGTAGCGCGCGCGCAAGGCGACCACTTGCGTAGTTAACTCCCGTTCGTCTTTTTCCAGGCGCTTCACTGTCAGTTCGTAGGCTCGCCACTCGGCCCGTACGCGGCCGATCTGATTTTGCATTTCCTCGCGGCGGGTGTCCATCTGGGCGCGGCTCTCGTTCCGCTCCAAGCCTCGCAAACCCTCTTCGGCGGCCCGCAGTGCGTTTTCCGCCAAGGTGCGCTCGGGAAAGCCAGGCGCATACCGCATCTTCATCTCCTCCGACCGCGCCCGAATCGTCGCCACTTGTGCCCGATGCCCCTCCAGTGCCCACGTGGCCGTCGGCGTGTCAGTCTCCCGCCGCTGATTCAGCGTTTCCAACTGCGCTTCCAGCGCCCCCAACAACGATCGCCGCAGGTCCCGGTCGACAATCGTCAGGTTCAACTGATGCTGCATGTCGGTGTGTTTGCGCTCCATGTCATGCAGTTGACCCGTCTTCAGAATGCCCCGGTAGTTGTGGTCGTTTTCGTTCGGATCTTCGAGCCCCGCCAGCCGTTCCTCTATCTCGCCCAGTTGCTCCAGCGCCGTCTTCACCTGCTGTTGCAAGAACTCGGTGGTGCCCAGCGACTGGTCCCCCCGATAGCGCCGGTTCTCCTCATAAACCAATTCGACAATCCGCTGCACTACTTTTTGCGCGATCTCCGGCTGTGCGTAGCGGAAGGTAATCACCATCGTCGGCACGGTTTTTTGCGAATCCGTCACTTCGCTCGCCAGCCGGCGGATCTGCAGATCTTCCTGGAATTTTGCCACCAGATCCGCCACCGGCAAAAAACGGCGGCGTTCCGGGTACAGCCCAAAGCGTTCGATGATCTTGGTCGCTGTCAGCCGGCTGCCCACCAGTTGGGCCAAAGCATACACGCGCTGGTCCACTTGCATCGCCACGTTGGGCATCACATAACGGTCAGCCAACTGGGGAGGGATAAAGCGGACTTCGGCTCGCGAAAGGTAGTGATCCGGGTTCCAATGCAAATACGCCACACTGCCCCCGAAACCCAGCAGGGTTAGCAGCAGCACCCGTTTCCAATACTGCCGCAACACCCAACGGGCGTCCTCCATCCAGTAGACTTCCATCCACTGGCGCATTTCAAAGCCGCGCTTCGGCAAGGGGCGGCTCACCTACGCCTGCTTTCGATACTGGGGAAAAGTGCGATCACTGGAGCTTCTGAGGGAATAGTCCTATATCTATCTATCGCAAGTATATGGACCGGATAGCGACCATGGCTATCACCCGACAGTACTAAAGTTGGCCTTAGAACCTTACTGTCGATTCACCTGAGAATCGGTGGCTAGTTGTTTGAAAAGAAAGCGTTAGCTGGTCACTTCGATGTCGAATCCGAACCCCGGTCGATCGTGCGCCTGCGTGTACAACCCCTCCGGACCGCGCGTAATTCGGTACTGCTCCTCCCACACCTCATACGCCGACTTTGGCCCGCCCGGAGGCGGCATAAACAGCTCCGCCCACGGCGCATTGACGTTCGCCTGGATCCAGTGCGTGCTGCCATTCAGCCCACCGCCGTGCGGAATCACAGGGATATCGTAAGCGGCGGCCAGATGGCCGATCTTGATCAATTCGGTAAGGCCACCGCACCAGTTGAGGTCCGGCTGCCAGATCGCCGCGC
>JAYVUQ010000931.1:0-1872 GCA_043787785.1 Bryobacteraceae bacterium | reverse complement strand
GCTAATGGCCAAGGCTTTTGGGGGGATTGGCTTGAAGCGCCGGTCCGCCTGGTGGAGCAAGGCCCCATCGACTACCTTTGTCTCGACTATCTCGCCGAGATCACCATGTCTATTCTGCAGAAGCAGAAGCTCGAGAATCCGGAGCTGGGCTACGCGCGGGACTTTCCGCCGCTGATGGCGCGGATTGCGAAGCAGATCCGGGAGCGCGGCGTTACGGTAATCGCCAACGCCGGCGGCGTCAACCCCGCGGCCTGTGCCCGCGAAGTGAAGCGCCTCGCGCCAGACCTCAAGGTGGCCGTCGTCCACGGCGACGATGTCTACCCGCGCCTGGATGACTTTCTCGCACGTGGCCTATCGATGAAGAACATGGACACCGGCGAAGGACTAAGTACGATTCGCGACCGCGTCTTATCGGCCAATGCATATATTGGGGCCTTCCCCTTGGTGGAAGCGCTGGCCACCGGGGCGCAGGTGATCATTGCCGGGCGCTGTACGGACACCGCACTGACTCTGGCACCGATGGTGCATCGCTTTGGCTGGCGGGAAGACGACCATCACTTACTTGCCGCGGGCACCATCGCCGGGCATATTATCGAGTGCGGCGCGCAGGCCACCGGCGGAAACTGCCAAGTGGATTGGCAAACCATCCCGGACTTTGCCAATATTGGTTACCCGATTGTGGAGGCGGAGCCCGATGGCAGCTTTACTGTTACCAAGCACCCGGGCACGGGGGGACGAGTCAGTTCGGATGTGGTGAAAGAGCAGTTACTTTACGAGTTGGGCGATCCGAAGAATTATATTACTCCCGACTGTATTGCCGACTTTACGACGATCCAGTTGAAAGATACCGGCCCGAACCGCGTGCGGGTTAGTGGGATCGAAGGGCGCGCGCGCACGCCGTTCCTCAAAGTGTCATTGAGTTATAACTGGGGTTACAAGGCGATTGGTTCGTTAGTTTATTCCTGGCCCGAGGCTTACGGCAAGGCGCGACTGGCTGAGCGCATTGTCCGCGAGCGTTTGTCGCAGCTTGGACTTACTTTTGACGAGATCTGGGCTGAGATTCTGGGCTTTAACGCTTGCCATGGTCCGGCGGCGTTGCCGTTCCCGGATGTGCCCGAAGTGCAATTGCGGATTGGCGTGCGGGGACCCAATAAGAAAGATGTGGACCGCTTTACCCGGGAACTGATTCCGCTCGTCCTCAGTGGACCGCCGACCGCGACAGGCTTCGGCGATGGCAAGCCGCCGGTGCGCGAAGTGGTGGCTTACTGGCCGGCGCTGGTGCCCCGCGAAGAGATCCGCACCAGCGTGGAGGTGTTCGCATGAAGATCGCTCTCTCTGAAATCGCCCACGCCCGTTCTGGTGACAAAGGCGACATGGCGAATATCGGCGTAATTGCCTTCGATGCCAAGCATTATCCGGTACTGGTGCGTGAAGTTACTGCCGAGCGGGTAAAGTCTTATTTCGGTAACTTTGTGAAGGGGCAGGTGGAGCGTTTCGAGTTACCCAATTTGGGCGCGTTGAATTTCCTGCTCCATGAGTCTCTCGGTGGCGGCGGCACCCTTTCGTTGCGCATTGACGCGCAAGGCAAAACGATGTCGGCGGCGCTGCTGCGCATGGAGATTGAGGTGGAGGACGGTGAACTCTAACCTGCTCATCAGCCGCGAAGGGCGGTTACTGCGGCTGACGCTGGCCAGAGAAGAGAAGCGCAACGCCCTCAATGGGGACCTCTGCCGCGCCATTGTCGAAGCCTGCGAAGAGCCCGATGCGTCAGTCGGCGCGATCTTGCTGGATGCGCAAGGCAATGTCTTTTCCGCCGGCATGGACCTCGCCGAAATTCGCACCGTGGACCCAACTGTCTGGCACGAACGCCTC
>JAYVUQ010000930.1:0-3300 GCA_043787785.1 Bryobacteraceae bacterium | reverse complement strand
ATCGTCATCTCATCGGGCGCAATGCCTTCCGGTACCGACGTGCGGCGTTCGCCGTCGGACAAGAACGGACCGTAACGGCCAATGCGGACCTCGTAGGGCCGGTCATCGGGGCCAATGCCCAACGGCAATCCGCACACTTCGCGGGGGTCCACCTGCTTCTCGCCCAGAGCCACGAGTTCCTTCAAGCCTGGACGGCCGTCGCCGTTGTAGAACTTGTTCAGGTAGCGCAGATTCGATTCTTCGCCGCGCGAGATGGCGTCCAGGTCGTCTTCGAGGCGCGCCGTAAAGTCGAAGTCGAGCAAGGTCTCGAAGTTCTTCTCCAGCAGATTCACCACCGCCATGGCCGTGAAGGTGGGCACCAGCGCGGTGCCTTTTTTGAACGCGTATTCGCGGTTCAGTACCAGTTCGACGATGGTCGCCCAGGTGCTGGGGCGGCCGATGCCCAGGCGCTCGAGCTCTTTGATGAGGCTGCCTTCGGTGTAGCGTGCCGGGGGTTGGGTGTTGCGCTCCACCGCCTCCACCGTAGCGATGCGCAAGGCTTCGCCTTCGGTCATTGGCGGCAGAATCTTCTCCTGCTCGGCGAGGTCGGCTTCGGGGTCATCGGAGCCTTCGACGTAGGCGCGCAGAAAGCCGGCGAAAAGGATCGTTTTGCCGGTGGCTTTGAACTTGGCATCGCCGACCGCAATCATCACGTTCACGTAGGTGCCCCGCGCGTCAGCCATTTGGCAGGAGACCGTGCGCTTCCAGATCAGGTCATAGAGGCGGAAAGCCTCTTCGCCCAGTTGCTGCTGCACCACGCTGGGAGGTGTGAAGTTGTCGCCGGCCGGGCGGATGGCTTCGTGGGCTTCCTGGGCATTCTTCACTTTGGTCGCATAGACGCGATTGGTGGGGTGCAGGTATTCCGGGCCAAAGTCGCGGGTGATCAAGCCGCGCGCGGCGGCCAGCCCCTGCTCCGACAAGGTTGTGGAGTCAGTGCGCATGTAGGTGATGAAGCCGTTTTCGTAGAGTTGCTGCGCGATCTGCATGGTGCGTTTAGCCGAGTATCGCAGCTTGCGATTGCTCTCCTGTTGCAGCGAACTGGTGACGAAAGGCCCCGATGGCTTCTGGGTGAAAGGACGTTCCTCCACCGACTGCACCTTGGCTTGCCCACGCTCAATCTGGTCGCGCAGTTGGTTGGCCTGCTCGCGCTTCAGGTGCAGCAGATCATCCTTGGCGTTTAAGAGGCCAGTATCGGGGTCGAAGTCGCGGCCAACGGCCAGGCGCTTGTCGCCGACGAGGGCGAGCTCAGTCTCCACCGTCTCGCCCGTGGATTTGGCGAACACCGACTTCATGCCCCAGAACTCAGCGGCGTGAAAGCGAATCCGCGCCCGTTCGCGGTCAGCCAACAGCTTCACGGCAATGCTCTGCACCCGGCCCGCGCTCAAGCCCGGCGCCATCTTCTTCCAGAGCAACGGGCTCACTTCGTAACCGTACAGGCGGTCAATGATGCGCCGCGTCTCCTGCGCCTTCACCAGGTTCTCGTCGATGTCGCGGGTATTCTTCAGCGCCGCGGCGATCGCTTCCTGGGTAATTTCGTGGAACACCATGCGCCGCGTGGGCACCTTGGGCTTCAGCACTTCCATCAAGTGCCAACTGATGCTCTCCCCCTCGCGGTCTTCGTCAGTCGCGAGGAAGAGTTCCGTGGCACCCTTCAGTGCCGCCTTCAACTCGGTGACGTTCGCCTTCTTCTTGGGCGGGACGATGTAGAGGGCCTGGAACTCATTGTCCACCTGAATGCCCAGGCGCGCCCAGGGTTCCTTCTTTAGGTTCTCAGGGATTTCGGAAGCGTTGTTCGGCAGGTCGCGAATGTGACCCATGCTGGCTTTGACGATATAATCGCTGCCCAGAAACTTGGTGATGGTCTTCGCTTTGGTGGGAGACTCAACGATGACCAGAGTTTTCGCCATATGGATGTACTAACCGAACCTTTCCTCACACTCGGAGACCCTGGTTGCGGGGCCTTGCCACCCCGAGTCTACCAGACCTTTATATATTGCTTTCCTGGAAGCTGCCGGACGATGCCGTCCAATTCAAGATCGAACAAGCCCGCGATCAGCTCCGAGGACGACTGGGTGTCCAGAACCTCTATTAGATGATCCAAATGGGTGGGCTTGTCAAATGCGAGGTTGCGGAGGATGTCCTGGCGGAGGCGGCCGCGGGGGTCGGTTAAAGGGTCCGGCGCGAGGTTGCCGTCTTCGCCTAAGGCCATTTGGTTGGCTGCATTTGCGGCCGGCAAACCCGCCGCGTGGCGAGCCGAAAGGGTGCGGCGATCTTCGGGATTTAATTGCTCCACCACATCTTGCCATTCCTGCACCAGGGTGGCCCCTTGGCGGATCAAGAGATGCGGTCCCCAGCTTTGCCGGGAGGTGATGTTGCCCGGAATCGCGAACACCTCGCGGCCCTGGTCCATCGCCAGACGGGCCGTGATGGCGGAGCCGGAATACTGCGCCCCTTCCACCACCACGACGCCCGCGCTCATGCCGCTGACGATGCGGTTGCGAATTGGAAAATTCTGCGGATAGCTGGGCGAACTCATCGGGAATTCACTAATCAGCAGGCCTTTCTTCGCGATTTCCTCGGCGAGCCGCCGGTTCTCGGCAGGGTAGATGACGTCGACGCCGGAGCCAAAGACGGCCACGGTGTCGCCTTCTGCCTCGAGGCACGCTTTGTGCGCGGCGGTGTCGATGCCGCGGGCCATGCCGGAGACGATCACCAGCCCGGCACGGGCGAGGTCCGTACTAAAACGGCCGGCGGCCAGGGTGCCGTAAGCGCTGGGGGCGCGGGTGCCCACGATGGCGATGGCCACGCGGTTCAATAGGTCGGTGCGGCCACGCGTGAACAGCATCAGCGGCGGATCGTAGATTTCGCGCAGGCGGGCAGGGTAGCGCGGGTCGACAAACGTGACCAGGGACGTCCCGGTGGCCATAAGACGCTCTTGCTGCCGGACGGCGTCCTCAAAGACGCACCCGCTCGCAATCGTCCGCGCCAGGGAACCGGAGAGGCCGAGTCCTTCGAGGTCAGAAACGCCGGCGCGGAACAGGGTCACCGGTGAGCGGAATCGCTCGAGCAACTCGTGCCCCCGCCGCGGGCCCAGCCCTGGCACCATCCTCAGCGCCAGCCAGTGGAGCTCCTCTTCTGGGGTTAATCTCGACAGTTCCGGAGTTGCAGGTGCAGCCATTCCTTAATAAGTGGTTTCAGGTATCGATTCCTCTCCTTTATTTTGCGAAAATCTTGAAGCAGGAGCCCGATCTTGCGACTTTT
>JAYVUQ010000929.1:0-3342 GCA_043787785.1 Bryobacteraceae bacterium | reverse complement strand
TTCCATCGGCAGCGGGCTGGTGGGCGTCTTCCAGGAGACGGTGTTGGTGTAGGCGCAGCTGTAATTCTGGTCGCAAGCGCCAGCCAGGCCGGGCGCTTCAAGCGATAATTCGAGGGAGCTCAACTGGGTATGCTTGCCGAGTTCGCGGGCGGCGATCTGGTCGGCGGAGATGCCGCAGCCGATGTTGGTTTCTGAGCGCCGCGGATGCACGCCAGTGAGCCAGGTGGCGCCTTCACGGGCATGGTCGCCGGGACCATCGCCGAGCGCGCGGCCCTGCACTTGGGCCAAGCCGGTGAGCACCGAGAGGTTCTCGCGAAAAGGCTCGAGCGCCTTCATGGCGGGCGTGAACTCGAAGCCGGCGCCGACGGCGTTGGGCGTCCAACGGTCCATGATCATGCCGACCGGATGGTAGATGAAGGCCAGGCGCGCGGGCGGCGTAACGGCCGCGGCAAAGGCGGGGCGCATGGCGTCCAGCACCGGCAAGGCGAGAGCTGTACCGGCACCGCGCAACAGGGTGCGGCGCGACAGGAACTTCTTGGTGATGATCATCGACTTCTCCTCATCTGAAATGGCGCGCTTTCGACGATAGCGGTTACCAGGGCGGACATGCGATAGTTATCGGCCGCCATTTGGCGGGCAATCAGGCGGACGGTGGGACGGTCCCGCGCTTCCAGGCCCCGGCCCAGCGCGTAGGTAAGCAATTTTTCGACAAGGGTCTGCACGAATTCGTCGCGATGGCGCTCCACCAGCAATTTCTTGAGACCGCCGGGGCCTTCGAACTCAGCCCCGTTGGGCAGCTTACCTTTGACATCGATTTTGGCACCGCCATCGTCGGCACGCCATTCGCCGACGGCGTTGAAGTTTTCGAGGGCAAAGCCGATGGGGTCCATGCGGCCATGGCAAGAGGCGCAAACGGCGTTGGACCGGTGGGTTTCCATGGCCTCTCGCAAGCTGAGCTTACGGCCATCCTTGGCCTTGGCCTGCAACTCCGGGACGTCCGCAGGCGGAGGCGGGGGCGGGGTGCCGAGCAAATTTTCAAGGATCCACTTGCCGCGCTGCACGACGGAGGTGCGATTGGGGTAGGAGGTGACCGTGAGGATACTGCCCTGCCCCAGGAGGCCGCCGCGGCGGGAATCGGGCAAGGTGACTTGGCGGAAGTTCGCGCCGTAAATACCGGGAACGCCATAGTGTTCGGCGAGCCGCTGGTTCAGGTAGGTATAGCCGGAATCGAGCAGTTCGAGGGCGCTGCGATCGTTGCGAAAGATGTTGGCCAGGTAGAGCTCGGTCTCCTGCTGAAAGCCTTGGCGCAGGTTGTCGTCAAAATTCGCGAAGAGGTCAGCGTCGGGTTTGGCGTTGGCCAGGGTGCGCAAGAAGAGCCACTGGCCGCCGAAATTGGTGATGAGCGCGCCCGAGCGCGGGTCGGCGGTGAGGCGCTTGATTTGGGCGCGCAATACTTGCGGATTGCGCAGCTTGCCTTCGCCAGCCAGGCGCAGCAGTTCGTCGTCCGGAATGCTGCTCCAGAGGAAGAACGAAAGGCGCGAGGCGAGTTCGTAATCACTGAGCGCATGGACGGTGCCGGGGGGCAGGCCCCTGGGATCGCGCTCAATGCGGAAGAGAAAGTCTGGCGAGACGAGCATGGCCTGCAAACTCTGGCCGATGGAATCGTCAAAGTCGAGCCCTTGGCGGCGGCCCTCAGTGAAGAAACGGAGCAAGGGGCGAAGGTCGGCTTCGGTGACGGGACGGCGGAAAGCGCGTTTGGTGAGCGCGCTTACGATGGTACGCGCACAGGGCTCTTCTTGCGTCGGCTTGGTGGGATGACAGACAAAGAGTTTGGCGCGGCTGGCGGTTTGGCCGCGTCCGCTGGGCTCGAACGGCCCGGTGACGAGGGTAAGGGAGACATCGGGAACCGGCGCGCCGGTGCGTTGCGGCACCTGCCAGCGCTTGACGCTAACGCCATCGATGCGCAGATCCATTTCGACCGACTTGTCGTTAGCTCCGCCCGGGCCACCGGGGCCTGGAAACACACGAGCGAACGAGCGCAGACCCACCTCTGGCCGCGTGGATTCTCGCGGGAAAGTGGCGACGACGGAATGCAAGCCGGCTCTCACGGGCAGCTTCAATTGGTAGGGAGTCGGCAAGGCGCGATCGCCCGTCGAGCCGGCCAGATTGACTTTGAAATCGTATTGGGCATCCAGCGGGAAAAGGTGGCGAAAGGCGAGCCCACCGGACGCACCCAAGGGCAACTCGTCGGCGTTGGGGGCGCGCTTTTGGGTGCGCACGGTGGTGCCGTAAGTTGTCTCTTCGGGCTTCATCTTCAGGTCGCCAATCGCTTGCCGGCTCACCAGCCGGGCGACGGACAGATAGCGTTCGAGAAGCGAGGGCGACATCGACAACAGGTCAGCCATGTTGTCGAAGCCAAAGCCGGATTCGTCGACGGGCAGTTGCAACCCGGGCTGGGTGTCAAGGGCGAGGAGGTCGCGAATGGCGTTGCTGTATTCCATGCGATTGAGGCGGTGCGGCATGGGCGCGCCAGGGTCGGGCTTCAAGAGCGCGGCGCGGTCGAGGGTCTCGGCGACAGACTTGGTGAAGGTCGCGACGGTGGCGGCATCGGGCCGCGGCAATCCGGCGGGAGGCATGGCTCCCGACTGTACTTGGCGCAGCACTTTCTCCCAGGTGGCGGCATCGTCGCCGGCTTTGGCAAAGTCGAGGCCGGTGAGCACCAAGCCCCCGGCCTTCATGGCGGGGCTGTGGCAGCCCACGCAATAGCGGGCGACCACGGGATGGCTTTGGGCCAGGGCGAGGCTGGAAATCGTAAGGAATAGCGTAAGTTTGCGCAAGAAGAGCTCGTGGTGCCGACGCTCCGATTATATCAGCTTGGCATTCAGACTAATTTGGGATTGGCAGTGAGTGCGCTGACGCTGTCTACCCAGGACGGCCTGCCCAGAGGGAGCGACCGTTCTTGGATCTGGCCATGGATTCTGCGGAACCCGACGGCATTATCGCTGCTTGCGCCGCTACCCCGAACTCATGCCGATCACCATTCCGATCCTGCGGTCAACAGATGATCGCCATCGGTTCGGAATCCGCACCCGATCTCGCGCAGGGTTATTTTTCTCATAAATTTTGCGAAAAAAATGGGGGAGGGGGATGCTGGGTAGGTACCGCTACCCGCATTGGCGGGGTAGATGCTATCTCCCGGCAGTTCAGGCACTTAGCTGGGCTTGGGCTATCGCTGGGAGAATAGCGGATCATAGCGTCTATGACACAGATTCCCTATGACACAGATTCCCTTATGCGACCCCTACCGGATTGATGGTCCTGCGCCATCAGCGCGGAGGCGAC
>JAYVUQ010000928.1:0-3992 GCA_043787785.1 Bryobacteraceae bacterium | reverse complement strand
GCGGAGGCCAGGGTGGTGATATTCGAAAGCTGCCAGCCATTGATGAGCCAGCGGGCCACGAGACCATTGCTCTTCGTGAGGGTGGGGCTAGCGACGAAGCTGAAGCTGGCGCGATGGCGCTGGTCGAGCGAGGAAGAGCCCTTATCGCCGCGGTAGTCGCCGTTGTAAGTGCTGCGCAAGGTGTCGAAGAAGAGGGCGCTGCTGGCGCCGCCCTGGTTGGCTGTATCGATGGCATGCGACCAGGTGTAGGCGCCGGAGAACTGGAAGCCATGGGAGAAGCGCTTGTTGACCTGGGTGATGAGGCCGTGGTACCAGGTTTGGCCGCCGTTCTCGATCTGAACGACGCGTTGGTAACGGCGGTCCACGCGGTTGGCCAAGAGGTAAGTGGGGGTCGCATAGGAACCCACTTGAGCGCCGGAGGCATCGTTGATGCGGTAGGTGGCGTTGGGACCCAAGGCCCCGGTGTTGAGGTCGCGGCTGGTGGTAATTTGGACGCCGCGCGAGAAGACATAGGAAACGGTGAGGCTGAGATCGCGGGCGAGTTGACGCTCGACGGCGATATCGCTCTGAATGGTGTAGGGATTGCGAAAGTCGGCACTGGCAAAGGCGATGTTCGCCGAACCGAGGGGGAAGCCGGTGAGGGAGGGCACGATGGCGGGGAAAACGGGCGCGCCGGCGGCTGCGGGCAGGACGCTGATGGAGGGCTGATAGAGGCCGTTGGAGAAGAAAGCGGTTTGGAGCAAAGCACCTTGAAAGCGGGCATAGAAAATCCCAGTGCCGGCGCGGACGACGGTTTTCTCATTGACGGAATAGGCCAGACCCAGGCGAGGGCCCCAGTTGTTCTTCGGAGAATTGATGCGCCCGGTTTGGGGATAATCCGGGTTGACTTGTTTGGGCTGCGGCAACTGCGAGTACTCGTAGCGGACACCGGCGTTGACGGTAAGTTTCTGGCTAAGACGCCATTGGTCTTGCACGAAGAAACTGTAGTCGCGGGTGGTGAAATCGAGAATGGGGTTGCCGAGGGTTTGGGAGAAGGTTTGGTAGTTACGGGTGCCGGTGGTGTTGCCGGTAAAGTCAAGGGCGAAGGCATTGAAATTGGCGTAGCTGTAGCTGCCGTATTGATTGCGGAGGATGTTGAGGTAGTCCTGGGTGGTGGAGGCGTCGAAGCCAACCTTGAGGGTGTGTTTGCCGAGGGTGACGGTGCCGGTATCGGAGACTTGGAAGTGCTGTTCGGAGGGATTGATGCGGGGATAGTCGATGGCGGTGCCGATGGCGGCGCCGGCGAGGCTGACGCCGAGGCGGCCGGTGCTGGAGGGGATGAGGCTACTGGAAAGGTCGTCGGCGAGACGGTCTTTGAACCAACCGAAGCGGAGTTCGTTGACGAAGGTGTTGGTGGGAATGGCGGTCCAGACGATGCGGCCGTAGCGCGTGCGGACCGTCGAGTCGGCATTGTTGGAAGCGCCAGCGTTGTTGGTGAGGACGGCTTGGGTTTGGATGCCGTTGGGCGAGATCCAGCGCAGATAGTTGAGGCTGAAGCTGAGGGTGTTGCGGGCGTTGACGGTGTAATCGATCTTGCCAAAGCCGAGCTCAGAATCGGCGCGGCGCTTGATGAGGATATTGTTATTGCGCAACATATAATCGCGGGCCGCGGAGCACTGGGCGGCGCTGGCGGTGCAGGTGGCGTTGAAATTACCGGAGCCGTCGGTGAGCCCGGCGGCGACCAGACGGTTGAGCGCGGGAAAGTTGCGGCGCGTGAGTTCGGTGTTGAAGAAATAGAAGAGCTTGTCTTTCTTGACCGCGCCACCAAGGGAGGCTCCGTATTGATGGCGGTACTCGGGAGGATTGATCGTGGCATAGCGATCGCGGGCGTTCAAAGTACGGTTGCGGAAGAACCAATAGCCAGTGCCATGCGTGGAATTGCCGCCCGAACGGGTGACGGTATTGATAACGCCACCGGAAGCGCGGCCGAACTCGGCGGAGTAGCCGTTAGTGAGCACTTGGAACTCCTGCACGGCGTCTTGCGAAATCTGCGACGAGATGCGAGTGCGCCCGGCATTTTCGTTATAGAACTGATTGGTGGTGTCGTTGCCATCGGTGAGGTAGGAGTTGCCACCGGCAATGCCCCGAAAGCTAACCAGGCCAAAAGCGCCGTCGGCGACCACCCCGGGGGTAAGCAGTACGAAGCTATCGACACTACGCCCGTTGATGGGCAGTTCTTGAATCTGCCGGCTATCGACAACCTGCGAGACGCCGCTCTTTTGGCTCTCGACGACGGGAGCCTCGGAGATCACCTCTACGGAGGCATTGGCGGAGGCAACCTCGAGTTTCACGGCGAGGTCAACCT
Organism: Bryobacteraceae bacterium; assembly: GCA_043787785.1. Taxonomy (GTDB): domain Bacteria; phylum Acidobacteriota; class Terriglobia; order Bryobacterales; family Bryobacteraceae; genus JALHNI01. Next base: position 1,648 of record JAYVUQ010000928.1, on the reverse strand, counting down.
GTTGGCCGACGTTGAGGGTGACGTTCTTCACCTGATAGGTGGCAAAGCCCGAAGCCTCCACCTTCACACTGTAGCCCTCGGAAGGCGTGAGGGCCGGGGCCGTGAAGAGACCGGAATCGTTGGAGACCAACTCTCGCCGGAAGCCCTTGGATTGATTTTCAACCAGAACCTTGGCGGCAGGGACGGCCGAGCCGGAAGAGTCTCGAACGACGCCGGTGATGCTACCCATGCCCGCGACGGATTGGGCAAAAGTAGCGGAAGCGAAAAGAGAGAGGGTGAAGAGGATGCGACCGAAGGTGAGAAGCATGAAAGTATCTTTATTTTAGCGGATCGGCATGAGGATCACATGCCAGTTTGGCCCGTGTTTTCTCACCCAACAGAAGCAAGGGTTCGATGGATTGTTGCTAGGCTTGAGAGATAGCTATGAAATTGTACGATTTAGACCCGGGGAAGTACTGCCCGGAGATTTGCCGGATGATCGTTGAAATTCCGCGCGGCTCGAGTAACAAGTATGAGTATGACGGGGAACTGGACATGTTCCGGTTGGACCGGGCGTTGTATTCGCCGATGCACTATCCAGGGGACTACGGCTTCATTCCGGGGACCTTGGCCGAAGACAACGATCCGCTGGATGTGTTGTGCCTGGTGCAGAACCCCAGCTTTACGGGTTGTTTGATAGAAGTGCGGCCGGTGGGCATTCTGCGGCTGCGCGACGAGCGCGAGGGCGACGAAAAGGTGTTGGCGGTGCCGACGAAGAATCCGCGGTATGACCAGATCCACACCATGGACCAAGTGGGCTCGCACGTCTTGCGAGAGCTGGAGCACTTTTTTGCGATTTACAAGGAACTGCAGGGTGCGGTGATGCAGTTGGATGGTTGGGGCGGCCCGATGGAGGCGCGCAAAACGATTGTCGATTGCCGGCAGCGGTATTTGGATAAGTTGGCTGGGGCGACGGTGGCGGAGGGTTAGGGCGGGGGGACTTCGCCTTTTTTGCGGAGGGTGGGGGCCTTGCGGGTGGCTTTGCGGTCGGTTTCGCCGGACTTCTTTTCGGCTTCGGCCTTTTCCTTTTTGTCTTCGGTGGTGAGGAGAGCGTCGCGCTCTTTCTTGAGGGAAGCGTCACGCTCGGTGACGGTGCGGCCGCGGTCCTTGAGGTCTTGCTGGGAGATTTCGAGCGAGTCCCGGGTGACTTCAATGGCGGTCTTTAAGACAAACTCGAAGCGCGAGATGTCCTTGGGTTCGGAGGCGGAAAACTTCTGGAGTTCGGCGAGCATTTTCTCTTCGGCTTTGGCGACTTCGGTGATGCCGAGAGTGAGGTCAAGCTTGCGGCGGAGGGCATCGTCGGCGACGGTGTCGATGGCTTCGATGATCTTGGTGTATTGGTCGAGTTGGTTGTAGATGAGGATGGAGCGGCCGGGCTTCTCCTTGGCGAAGAGTTGCTTCAAGAGGTCAAGGCGTTGCTTGGCGTAGTTGGTGTAGAGGGTGAGCCGGAGGTTGGGCTCCTGGGCTTCGCGGATGCGCTCGACTTCATCGGGAGTGAGGAAGTCCTTTTGGGCGAGGAGGGCTATGAGGATGAGGGTTTTCATCGCCGTACTTTCAATTCCGTGGCTTTCGGGACATGACGCCGTCGAGGAGTGTTTCGTGGACGGCA
>JAYVUQ010000927.1:0-4796 GCA_043787785.1 Bryobacteraceae bacterium | reverse complement strand
GCGGCGCCAATGTGATTACGGGCGACTTCTTCGAAGCCTTGGGCAAGCTGCGCGAGGTGGAGCTCGAAAAGGCCGCGCAGTATTATGGCGTGACGGTGCGCCATACGACGTACACGGACTTCGGATTCTCGAAGAACGTCGCCGAGACGTGGCGGGTTTGGGACCAGCAGAAGGTGCTGGCCGAGGTGAGGCAGATTTGCGACGAGGTGCGGCCGCAGGTGGTGATGTCGCGCTTTCAGGGCACGGCGCGAGATGGGCATGGGCAGCATGTGGCCGCGGGAGAGATGGCGAAGCTGCTGTTTGCGTCGCCCGGAAAGTGGCGGCCTTCGAAACTATACACGGGCAATTGGGGCGAGAACGAGCCGTGGACGGTTGCGCCGCCGGTGGATACGTTCGACCCGGTGCTGGGCCGGACGTATGCCGAGATCGGCACGGAAGGCTACCGGCAGCATCGGTCACAGGGGATGGACCGGAGCCTGCCCTTCTTGCGGCGGCCGCGCTTCTACAAACTCGAGGGCACGCACGTAGGCGCGGCGGAGAAGGAAGAGAGCTTCTTGGAGCGGTTGGGCCGCGAGGTTGAGACGCCGCTCGAGATCCAGGGTGCGTTGCGGGAAGTGGGGAAGGTTTTGCGGCTTCAAGATCCCACCCCGATGGTGCCTTTTGTGGAACGGGCACTGGCGATTGCGTTGAAGCTTCAGGATCATGAACTCGAGTTGAAGCTGGCTGAACTGCGCGGGCGGGCGCATGGCACTTGGCGTCCGGCGATGAAGAGCGAGACGCCCGGAGCTCCCATTTCAGTGAGCTTCGCGGGCGAGGTAGGCATGCTGCCTTTGGGGAAGAGTGAGTATCGGACCACAGTGGTGCTGCGGAACTTGTCGAAGGAGCCAATGGCGGGGCGAGTGCGGGTGACGGGGCAGAAGGAGGTGCAGTTCCGGCTGGAACGCGAGGGCGAGGAGGTGCGGCTTCCCTTCTCCGTTGCGGTCAGTAAAGCGGCAGACTATCCGCTGGAGGCGGTGGCGGTGGTGGGCGGCAAGGAGTACGCGACCGAGGTCCGCGCGATCACGGCAGCGGGCTTGCGGACGACCTACCTGCGAAAGCCGGCGCGGCAGATCGTGCGCGTGGTGGACGCGAAGATTTCGCCGGGGTTGCGGGTGGGGTATGTGATGGGGACGGGCGACGAGGTCCCTGAGGCGATCCGCCAGTTGGGGGTGCCGGTGACGCTCCTGAGCCCGGAAGACGTCGCCACTGGCGATCTGACGCGATTCACGACCATTCTGCTGGGCATCCGCGCCTATGCCGCGCGGGAGGATGTGAAGAAGCACAATCGCCGGTTCCTGGACTTCGTGGCCCAGGGCGGAACGCTGATCGTGCAGTACAACACGCCGGAGTTCGACAACAACTACGGGCCGTATCCGTACACGATGACGGCGCGGACCGAGGAGGTGAGCGAAGAAAACTCGCCGGTGCGTCTGCTGAAGCCGGATCATCCGGTCTTTCGCACGCCGAATGCGATCACCTTGGCCGACTTCGAAGGCTGGACGGAGCAGCGCGGGTCAAAGTTTTGGATGACCTGGGCGGCGGAGTACACGCCGCTGGTGGAGACCCACGATACGGGTCAAGCGCCGCAGGAGGGCGGGTGGCTGGAGGCTCGCTATGGCAAGGGGCTGTACGTATACTGCGCCTACGCCTGGTACCGGCAATTGCCGGCGGGCGTGCCAGGGGCCTATCGGCTGTTCGCGAATCTGCTGTCGCGGCGGCCTTAGCCGCGCTATTGTGTACGCAGAGTACACAATATGGAAACCGCAAAGATCGGTATGCGTGAGTTTCGTGAGAACTTAGCTGGTTACCTGGAAGGCGGACGGCCGCTGGCCATTACCCGCCACGGCGAGACGCTGGGCTTCTTCATTCCTGCCCAGAAACGGGACCGCGCGGCGGATTTTGACGCCATGCGCTCAGCGGCGAAGGAACTCGATACGATGATCGCGGGCTGGGGCTCCACCGAAGACGAATCTCATGCAGGAGTATAAGGAGATCCGTCGAAACAGCCGCGAGAAGAAGCGGAATGGCCAATAGTGCCATCGTCCTTGACGCCAACATTCTGATTCGCTCGGTGCTCGGCAAACGGGTTCGTCATCTTTTGGAAACCCACTTCGGCAGGGTCTCCTTTTTCAGCCTACGCGGAAGCTGAGGAGCACTTGGCGCGGTTGGTAGCTAAGCAAGGCGGTGATGCGCAGAAGGCGCTGGCTGCCCTTTGCACCATCGTGAGCGTGGACCTTCGGGATCGCGCTTGCCCAGCCGTTTTCGAGCTTCGCCCGAGAAGCTCATTTTTATTCCGGTTGCACGTTCGAGAGCTTGTCGACCTGGGGCGCGCCCGTCGTTGGCTAGAGCAACCCGCGTTATTGCTTCGATGATTTGTTCTTTAGCCATTGATCAGGCGGATTTGGACCACATCAGCCCCGGACGCTCTTCCGGCGCCATCACGGCAGCCGTCGGCGTTTGAAGGCTGGTGGCCGCAAAATGCAGGACGGCGTTGATTTGTTCGCGGGTGACGGCGAATTCTTCCACGGTCAACCCGGCTTTCAAGTTCTCGAACACCATAGCAACGGGCATGCGCGTGTCCTTGAACACCCAGTCACCACTCACCTTGCCGGGGACGCTTTCGATGGCGGGGCATTGTGACCAATCAAGGGCTGTCATTGGGAACTCCTCCTTTTCATCCTAACTGTTTCCGCGAATTCGGACCCCGGGCAACCGGTGAGCATACAAAAGCCCACCGCCGTTAGGAGGTGGGCTTTTGGAAAACAGCCGGGCGTACTAGCTGAGGTCGTAGGACCGGAAGAAGTAGCCGAGTTCGCGCGCGGCCGAAGCCGGGGAGTCGGAGCCGTGGGAGGCGTTGCGCTCGATGCTTTCGGCGAAGAGTTTGCGGACGGTGCCTTCGTCGGCGTTGGCTGGGTTGGTGGCGCCCATTACTTTGCGCCAGTGGGCGACGGCGTCCTCGCGCTCCAGGGCTAGCAGGACTACCGGACCTTCGGTCATGAACGTGACCAGGGAGCCAAAGAAGCCGCGCTCTTTGTGTTCGGCGTAGAAGCCTTCGGCCTCATGCTTCGACAGGCGGGCCATGCGCATGGCCTTGATGACGAAGCCTTCCTTCTGCATGAGAGAGAGAATAGCGCCGATGTGGCCTTTGGCGACGGCATCGGGCTTGATGATGGCGAATGTGTTTTGCATGAAAATCCTTTAGAGGAGCCCCTTCAGGGTGCTGCCCATTTCGGCGGGGCTTTGGCAAACGCTGATGCCCGCGGCGGCCATGACGGCCATTTTGTCGGAGGCTTTGCCGGAGCCACCGGAGACGATGGCGCCGGCGTGGCCCATGCGGCGGCCGGGAGGGGCCGTTTGGCCGGCGATGAAGCCGACGACGGGCTTCTTGACGTGGGCCTTGATGTACGCCGCGCCCTGTTCCTCGGCGTCGCCGCCGATTTCGCCGATCATGATGATGGCGTGGGTTTCGGGGTCGTTGTTGAAGAGCGTGAGGCAATCGACGAAGTTAGTACCGTTGACGGGGTCGCCGCCAATGCCGATGCAGGTGCTTTGGCCGATGCCGAGCTTGGTGAGTTGGCCGACGGCTTCGTAAGTGAGAGTGCCGGAACGCGAGACGATGCCGACGTTGCCCTTCAAATGAATGTGGCCGGGCATGATGCCGATGCGGCATTCATTGGGGGTGATGACACCCGGACAGTTGGGGCCAATGAGACGGGTGTGCTTACCCTGCATGTACTGCTTCACCTTGATCATGTCGGCAATGGGAATGCCTTCGGTGATGCAGACGGCGAGGGCGATGCCGGCGTCGACGGCTTCCATGATGGCGTCGGCCGCAAACGGCGGCGGCACGAAGATGACGGTGGCATTGGCGCCGGTCTCTTTGACGGTCTGCTCGACGGTATTGAAGACGGGCAAGCCCAGGCGCTGCGATCCTCCTTTGCCGGGGGTGACGCCCCCGACGACGGTGGTGCCGTAGTCGAGCGACTGTTTGGCGTGGAAGGTGCCTTGGTCGCCGGTGAAGCCTTGAACCATGAGGCGGGTGTTTTTATTGACGAGTACACTCATTTTGCGAGGGCCACTACTTTCTCCGCGCCATCTTTCATGCCGTCGGCAATGGTGAAGTTCAGCCCGGATTCGCGCAGAATCTGCTGTCCGAGCTCCACATTGGTGCCTTCCATGCGCACCACGATGGGAATCTTGACGCCCAGCGTGCGCGCGGCGTTGACGACGCCGTTGGCGAGCACGTCGCAGCGCAGGATGCCGCCGAAGACGTTGATGAAGATTGCTTTCACGCCGGCGTCACTCAAAAGAATGCGGAAGGCATTCTTGATCTGATCCTCGGTGGCGCCGCCGCCGACGTCGAGGAAATTGGCGGGCGAACCACCGCTGTACTTGATGATGTCCATGGTGCCCATGGCGAGGCCCGCGCCATTCACCATGCAGGCCACCGTGCCATCGAGCTTGATGTAATTGAGGGCGAACTTCGAGGCTTCCACTTCGAGGGGATCTTCCTCATCGGTATCGCGCAGTTCAGCAAAGTTCTTGTGGCGGAACATGGCGTTGTCGTCGATGGTAATTTTAGCGTCGAGCGCCATCACGCGGCCATCCTTGGTGAGGATGAGCGGGTTGATCTCGGCAAGCGAAGCGTCCATGTCGTCGTAGGCCTTGGCGAGCGCCTGCAGGCACTTTACCGCGGCACCGATGGCCGTGGCCGGGATGCCCAAGGCGAAGGCGAGCTTACGAGCTTGCCACGCACC
>JAYVUQ010000926.1:0-3556 GCA_043787785.1 Bryobacteraceae bacterium | reverse complement strand
TTACGGTCGAAGTACTGCACGCCGTTGGCCAGGCCGTCCGCGCCCACCAGCACGCGGCCCACCACGGCATTGTCGATCAGTTGCAGATTGCCGGTTTTGAAGGCCGGCTCCAGTAGATAATCGCTCGAGTTGAAGAACGCGCCAACGTCGCAGCCCTTGCCGCAAGCGCCGCAATAGTGGCAGGGGCCGTGGCCGTTGTGCTCCTGGGTGACCACCGCCTTGCGCTGGGACACGACACTAATGCCGATCGACTTCGCCGCGCGTTGCAACAGCCGTTCGCCGCAACGAGGGGCGGGCGGAGGCAGGTGAAACTTTGAGCCGGGTAACGAGTCCTGGTCATCGTCGCCACCACAGACGCCGATCAACTGCTCCACTTGGTCGTAGTAGGGCGCGACATCCCGATAGCGAATGGGCCAATCGATCTCCCAGCCGTCTTTTTCGGCGGCGGCAAAGTCGAGGTCGCCATAACGCAGCGCCACCCGCCCCCAGACGTTCGTGCGTCCACCGCGTCCCCACACGCGCACCAGGTAGAAGTAAGGGTCGGAGTGATAAGGCTGCTCGTTGTTATCGACAAAAAACTGGGGCGGCTTCTGGCCGGAGTCGAGCTTCTTCTGCGTCTCCCAAGGCTTCACATGGCTCCAGAAGCCGCTGCGGTTAAACTTCTCGCCCGCGTCGAGCATCAGCACTTTGATCCCTTTGCGCGTCAGGTTCCAAGCGGCCATGCCCCCCGCCGCGCCGCTGCCGACGATAACGACATCATGAATTTCCGGGTTCTTGCGGACCTGTGCCATCTTAGCGATGCTCCGGGTGGGTGCAGCCCTTGAATTCGGCGACGTAAGTATTGGCGTTCCAGCCTAGTTCAGTTTGCAGGCCCTCACGGGTGTTGTAATACTGCTCAATGGCCGTGTCCTTGAGGCGTTTGAAGTGCATCGCGCCGGGCGTGCCGCTTTCAGCGCTAATGCGCGATAGTACCTCATCGCGTGAGCCTTTCTGCCGGCCCAGCCAAGCGAGCGTCGCGCGCCAAGTCTTGCCCGTGGCGGGCACGCGATGGCATAAGCCGTCGATGCCGTAGTGAACGTGAGCATCGCGCGCGCCGGGCGTATCGGTGCGAGGCAGAATCAACTCTACCCACTCGGCGAGGCTGCTGAGTTCGGTGGGCGAAAAGAACTTAGCGGTGAGGCCTTGGCTCTCCAAGGGAGGCGGTTCAGCGTGCTGATGTTGTTGGGCGAGAGCGGGCAACGCAGTTAGGCCAGCCAGTCCTTTGAGGGCGTCGCGTCGATCAGGCATATGCCTTACAGTCTATACCTGAAGAGGCGGATCCCGAGGTCTGCATTAAGCCAGAATTGCCTTTACCGGGTCGCCGAAGACGTCGGTGAGGCGGAAGTCGCGGCCGGCGTAGCGCTAGGTGAGCCTGGTGTGGTCGATGCCGAGTTGATTGAGGATCGTGGCGTGTAAGTCGTGGACGGAGACGCGATTTTCGACTGCTTTGAAGCCGAAGTCGTCGGTGGCGCCGTAAGCCATGCCGCCTTTAATACCGCCGCCGGCCATCCACATGGTGAAGCCGTAGGGGTTGTGGTCGCGGCCGTCACCGCTTTCGGACACTGGCGTGCGGCCGAACTCGCCTCCCCAAACGACGAGGGTCTCGTCGAGCAGGCCACGCTGCTTGAGGTCGCGGATCAAGGCGGCGGCCGCTTGGTCCATTCCGGGGCAGCGCTTGCGGAGGTTCTTGTCGATGTCTTTGTGGTCGTCCCAGTCCTGCCCGGCGTTGTGGTTGACGTGAATGTAGCGCACGCCACGCTCCACCAAGCGGCGCGCCAGCAGGCAGCCATTGCCGAACGGAGTGGCGCCATAGTGGGCACGGGTGGCTTCGTCTTCCTTGCGGATATCGAAGACGTCGATGGCTTCAAACTGCATGCGATAGGCGGCTTCCATGCTCTGAATGCGGCCTTCCAGAAAATCGTCGACGCCGAAGGTGTGACTAAACTCGCGATTCAGCGCTTGGACGGCATCGAGTTGACGGCGCTGGGCCGTGGGGTCGAGTTGCTTGTTGCGCAGGTTGGCAATCATCTTCTCGGGCTCGATCTCGGTTTCGTTGAAGGGCGTCCCTTGATACTCCGCGGGCAGAAAGCCGTTGCGTAGGAAGGGTCCGCTGCCGCCGCCGGGGGTGAGCGCGATGAAGGAGGGCAGGTTACGATTCTCCGAGCCCAGGCCGTACGAACTCCACGCCCCTAACGATGGTCGCGTGGCGAGAATGCTGCCCGAATGGATCAGGCTGCGGGCGGGCGTGTGAGTTGGGTTGAAGGTGTACATCGAGCGGATGACGCAGATATCGTCAATGACGGAAGCTAGTTGCGGCAGTAATTCGCTGACTTCGACGCCGCCTTGGCCGTGTTTCCTGAAGGCAAACGGACTCGGCAGCAGTCCGCCGGTTTGGCGCTCAGTGCGCAGGGCCACGGTGTCGGGGCGTTGGCCCTGAAACTTGAGCAAGGCGGGTTTAGGGTCGAACATGTCGACGTGCGAGGGTCCGCCGGCGAGGAAGAGAAAGATGACGTGCTTGGCTTTGGCGGGCAGGGCGGGGCCGGCGTAGTGGCCCAGAAGTTTACCGGCCTGAAGTTGAGGTTCGGCAAGGGCGGCGGCCACGCCGCTACCGAAGGATTGCATGAGTTGGCGGCGAGTCATTTGCGGAAAAGTACCTCGTTGGTGGAAAGCAGGATATGGGCGTATTCGGTGAGGCTGTTGGGGCCGCCCGCCAGGTAACTCAGGGCGAGGTCGATCTCCTTGGGGCTGGGGTCGCGCGAAAGAATCTGGTGGTAGAGGGCCTGAATTTGTTCGCGCTGATCGGTGGCCGGGATTGCTTTGGCCACGGCTTGCGCTTGGCTGCGCAGGAAGGCACCGTTCATGACGAAGAGCTGTTGCAAGGGAGTGGTGGTGAAGTCCCGGCCCGGGCTGGTTTGGGTGGCATCGGGGAAGTCGTAGATCTTGAGTAAGCCATTCAGTCCGCCGCGCCCGACCCGGCCGTAAATGGTGCGGCGATTGTTTGTTTCGAGGTCCAAGTCTTGCGACAGGCCATACATCTGCGGGTCGAGTGTGCCGGCGACGCGTAGGATGCTGTCCCGGTAGGCTTCGATTTCCAGGCGCAGCGGATTCATGCGCCATAGTAACGAGTTGGATTGGTCGATGCGGTCGCCATCGGGGCGGCGGACGCTCGATTGTTGATAAGCCGCCGACAGCATAATCTCGCGATGCAGCCACTTGAAGGACCACCCGTTTTGGCTGAAGCGGGCGGCTAAGTCGTCTAGTAACTCGGGATGCGAGGGCTTTTCGCCTTGAGTACCGAAGTCACTGGGTGTCCCCACCAAGGGTTTGCCGAAGTGCCAGCCCCAGACGCGATTGACAATGACGCGGGCAGTCAACGGCGCTCCATCGGTAAAGATCTTTTCAGCGAGCTCTGCCCGGCCGGAGCCTGGGCCGAACTTGGGGTCGCCGCTGGATAGGACATTTAGAAAATGGCGCGGAGTTACTTCGCCGGGTGAATTGACGCTGCCGCGGAGTAACA
>JAYVUQ010000925.1:0-4157 GCA_043787785.1 Bryobacteraceae bacterium | reverse complement strand
CGCAAAGAAAGCGATTCCGCCTCGCGCGATCGTCTGGAAAAGCTTGAAAAGGAGCTGGCGGAACTGAAGGGGCAGGAACACGAACTGCGCACCCAGTGGCAGGCCGAAAAGGCCGGCGTCGATAAGCTACGCGGACTGCGCGAAAAGCTCGAGCACACCAAGCTCGAGATCGATCGCGCCGAGCGGGCCTATGACCTCAACAAGGCGGCCGAACTGAAGTACTCCACCTTGATCGATCTCGAAAAACAGTTGAAAGCCGAAGAAGACCGTTCAGCCAGCAGCCCCGCGCAGGGCCGTCTACTGAAAGAAGAGGTCTCGGAAGACGATATTGCCGACGTCGTCAGCCGCTGGACCGGGGTGCCCGTCAGCCGCTTGCTCGAAGGCGAGATGCACAAATTGCTCAATCTCGAAAGCGAACTCCACGAACGCGTAATCGGCCAGGACGACGCCGTCACGGCCGTGGCACAAGCCGTACTGCGGGCGCGCAGTGGCTTGAAGGACCCCAACCGCCCCGTCGGCAGCTTCATCTTCCTGGGCCCCACCGGTGTGGGCAAAACCGAACTCGGCCGCGCGCTGGCCGGGTGCATGTTCGACGACGAACGCGCGCTCGTGCGCATCGACATGACCGAGTATCAGGAAAAGCACAACGTCTCGCGCCTGATTGGCGCGCCTCCAGGCTATGTCGGCTACGAGGAGGGCGGCCAGTTAACCGAACAAGTCCGCCGGCGTCCCTACGCCGTACTCCTCTTCGACGAAATCGAAAAGGCCCACGCCGACGTCTTCAACGTCTTACTGCAGATCCTCGACGATGGCCGCCTCACCGATGGACAAGGCCGCATCGTCGACTTCAAGAACACCATCATCATCATGACGTCGAACCTGGGCTCGCACCGCATTCTCGAATACCGCGGCGCTTACTCAGGCAGCGAGTTCGACATGATGAAGCTGTCAGTGATGGAGGAACTGCGCCAGTTCTTCCGGCCCGAGTTCCTGAACCGCGTCGATGAGATGATCGTCTTTCACGGTCTATCGCCCGAGCACCTCGAGAAGATTGTCGAGATCCAACTGGGCGTGTTACGCAAGCGTTTGGCCGAGCGGCGCATTGAGCTCGAACTGACCGCCGCTGCCCGGCAACATGTGGTGAGCGTGGGTTACGACCCCATCTACGGAGCGCGGCCCCTCAAACGGGCGATCCAGCGCGAAATCGAGAATCCGCTGGCCCGCAAGCTGGTCTCGGGAGAGATTCACGACGGCGTCAAGGTCAGGCTCGACTATCAGCGCGGATCGGGCGACCTCCAAATTGAAGTTACCGAATCGGTGAAGGTCTAAATAAACTCGATCCGGAAATCCTCAATGACGGGATTGGAGAGCACGTCTTCGGCCAGACTGCGGAGCTCCTGCTCAGCGGCTGGACGGGCCGTGCCGTCGGCGAAGTCAATCTCGAAGCACTTGCCTTGCCGGACCTCGGCAATCGACTTATGGCCGAGCCCGTTGAGCGCCCGGCGAACGGCCTGCCCTTGCGGATCCAGCACAGAGTCTTTCATCATCACGAGTACGCGAGCTTTCACTCTTCCATTGTAGTGTGGTCAAGGAGAAACCTGAACAGCAGCTCGCTCTTTTCATGAATCTGTCACGCAATCGAGACGCCCACCAATCTGATATATGCTCTTAGCTAGTGTTCACGTGGCCACTTCAGGTGTTTCAGCGTCCACTGCAAGGAGAGTCTGCCGAATGCGTAAGCACCGTTTGCTATGTCTTAGCATCGTATTGTTCATGACGACCATGGCTTGGGGCCAGTCCTTTACCGCCGCCATGCGCGGCACGGTTACTGACTCGTCAGGGTTAAGCGTACCTGGAGCGAAGGTCATCATCACGGAGTCGGAACGCAACGTTGCCCACCCCACCACCACGGATTCCTCGGGCCGCTATTTTCTGCCCGCATTGCAACCGGGGCAATATCGGCTCACCGTCGAAGCGGCGGGTTTCAAGAAATTCTCACAGTCTAGCTTTGCGCTGCTGGTGCAGCAACAGGCCACGCTCGACATCAAGCTGGAAGTGGGCGAACTCACCTCCACCGTAACGGTGGAAGGTACGGCGCCCCTACTGAATACGACCATTGCCAGCCTGGGCCAGGTGATCGACAATAAATTCATGATTTCGCTGCCCAACATTGGCCGCGACTCTCTCGCGCTGGCTTACCTCACGCCGGGAGTGGTAGGGTCAGCTGGGGCGCGCGGTGCGACGAATACCAACTTTGTCGCCAATGGCTCACGCAACTCAACGTCGGATGTGATGGTGGACGGCGTCACCGTAACCACCGTGGAGCAGAACTCGGGCATCACCGACCTGAAGTACAAGCCTTCCGTTGACGCCGTACAGGAGTTCAAAATGCAGACGAACTTCTTTCCGGCGGAATACGGACAAACCGGTGGCGCGGTGATCAACATGGTGACCAAGAGCGGCACCAACTCATTTCACGGCACCGGCTTCTACTTCCTGCGCCACTCCGATTTCAATGCCAACAATTGGTTTGCCAATCGCAACGGCAGTGTCCGCCCCCTCTTTCGGCGCGATCAACTCGGGGGCGTCATCGGCGGTCCGGTAAAGAAGAACAAGACCTTCTTCTTTGCCACCTACGAGCAAACCAAGCAGAGAAGCCCCACCAGCCAGACGGCGACGTTTCCGACCGACCCCCAGCGCGACGGCGACTTCTCGAAGACTTTCCAGTCGAACGGCCAATTGATTCAGATGTTCGACCCCTATAGCGCCTTCCGCAACGCGAGCAATCAGGTGGAACGCCAACCTTTCGCCGGCAACATGATTCCCAAGTCCCGGATGGATCCCGTGGCGCTCAAGGCGCTGGCCTTCTTCCCGCGGCAGAACCAGATCACGAACGCCATCACCAACAACAACAACTGGTTCGTGCAGGACTTGAACCGAAGCCAAAGCCGCCAGATGGACTTTAAGGGCGACCACAACATCAATGACAAGATGCGCCTCACCGGCCGCTATAGCTTCGCCCCGAACACCGGCACGCCGGCTAATTTGTTCGGTGCCGGCAACCCGGCCTACACCTTTAATGACGGCCCCACGCGCACGCGTACCCAGTCGATGGTGTCCGAGTTTACGCGGACAGAGAACGCTTCCACGGTGTGGACGATTCGGTACGGCTTTATTTACTCGGACTTCCATCGCGACGCCATGGCCCCGTTCGATCTGACGCAACTGGGCTTCCCCGAGTACATGAAAAAGAACGCTACTTACCCGGTGTTCCCCGCGTTCGCGCCAGATGGCTACACGAAAATTGGCACCGAAGGTTACGTGATCATGGACCGGCAGGAGGGCACGCATCAGTTCTCGGGCTCGGTGTCTAAATTCATCGGGGGCCACACGCTGAAATTCGGCAGCGAGTTGCGCCATAACTTCCTGGACTATTTGCAGCCTGGCTTTCCTTCGGGCCAAGCGCAGTTCTCCCCGCAAGCGACGCGGCAGATCAATACCAGCACGAACAACCTGCAGGGCAATGGGTTCGCCACGATGTTAATCGGCTGGGGCGGCAGTGGCCAATTCCATATCGACCCCAAGGCGTTCACCCGTTCACGCTATATGGGCACTTACCTTCAAGACGACTGGAAGATTACGCGCAAGCTGACCTTAAACCTCGGCCTGCGTTATGAGTTCGACGTACCACGGTGGGAAACACAGAACCGCCAGAGCTATTGGGATCTCGATCAGAAGTCGCCCATTAGCGTACCCGGCTACGATCTGCGAGGCGTGATGAAGTTCACCGACGACAAGACGCGCTCGCCGTTCAAAGGCGACTACAACAACTTCAGCCCCCGCATCGGCTTCGCCTATGCCGTGAACAACAAAACCACCATGCGCGGCGCTTGGGGCTTGCTGTATCAGCTCTCACGCGCCACGGTGTACGGGCACACGGGTGCCGGCTTTAACGTCAACTCGGCACCCACTTACTCGCTCGATTCTAATGAGACGCTTTTCGCCACTTTGAGTAACCCCTATCCGCAAGGCATGCTGCTTCCTCCGGGCCGTGCGCAGGGCGATGCAACCTACATCGGGTTAGGCGTCGGAACGCCGGTGCCCACCCTCAACCGCAACCCCGAATACTACTCGTGGAACTACTCACTGCAGCGCCA
>JAYVUQ010000924.1:0-7897 GCA_043787785.1 Bryobacteraceae bacterium | reverse complement strand
GTGCCGCTGACGCCTTGGGCGGCCATATTGACGGTGCCTTCGGCCACTTCGGTGGTGATCTTGGCGTAGTTGGCCTCGCCGCCGGTGACGGCGACAAAGCGGTCGACGATGGAAGAGCCGGTGGGCTCAAGGGCTTTGAGGTAAGCGGTGGTGAGGCTAGCGGCGGATAGTTGGAAGAACGCTCTTCTGCGCATGAATCCACTGTAGCGCAGCATCCAAAACCGGGTCACCGGCGGCAAGTGAGGCGGGGGTCAAGTTTACGACTTGATCGGGCGTGACGCCTTCGCCTTCGAGGGCTTTGCCGTTGCGGGAAATGTAGTTGGCGACGGGGTATTGAAACAGGTCGCCGTTGGGCAGGCGCTCAATGACGGAGGGCAGGGCAGCGCCCATGCTGCGGGTGCCGAAGATGCGGGCACGGCCGAGGTCCTGCAGGCCGCCGGCCATGATCTCAGCGGTGGACGCAGTACTGGAATCGATGAGGATGGCCAGGGGCCCGGTGTAGATTTCGGCGCGCGGATTGACGCTGAATTTCAGCTTCGAGTCTCGCCGCACCATGGTGCCAAGAAACTGGTCGGGCTGGGTGACAAAGAATCCGGCGAGTCCCATGGCGAGAATTCCAATGCCGCCCGGATTGCCGCGCAGGTCGACGATGAAGCCTTGGCAGGTGGTCTTGCAGCCCTTTACCGCCGCCTCAAAGGCCGGGCTAAGCCGCACGGGATCCAGGAAGAGATTGAAGCTAATGAGGCCCACATCGCCCAGCCGCTTGGTCTCAATCGAGATCGGCATCGGAGGCAAGAAGCCAAAGCGGGTCAGTTGTCCTTTGGGTGCCAGGAGTTTGACGGTGGCTTTGGTGGGCGTGCCGCCGGGCATTTGCGTCGTGATGTCGATGGTGCCGCCGGGGGCGCCACTCAGCTTGGCCAGCACCATGGCCCGCTGCCGCGCCAGTAGGATCGCTCCTTGGCGCGCCAGGGCCATGCGCTGCAAAGGGGCCGCGAGCGGTGCGCCTTCGACGGTGACAATCTCGGCTCCGGCCGTCACGCCGGCGCCGGCTTCCGGCT
This sequence comes from Bryobacteraceae bacterium, assembly GCA_043787785.1. Taxonomy (GTDB): domain Bacteria; phylum Acidobacteriota; class Terriglobia; order Bryobacterales; family Bryobacteraceae; genus JALHNI01. The sequence goes on along the minus strand of JAYVUQ010000924.1, from coordinate 6,839 downwards.
TCCAGATCCAGGCCCGTTGGTCAATGATGGCGACATCGAACGGCGGGCGACCATCGCCAAAGCTGACGGCCTCCTCGCCGGAGTCTCCCCCGGAAATGTGAAAGTGCGACAGCTTTAGCCGTTGGATCATTTCGCGGATATAGCCGCGGGCTTCGGTGGCGGACTTGGCCTCGGACACCTTGGCCCGGTACTCGGGCTTGAGGCGCGTCCAGCCTCTACGCTCGAGCTCGGCCGGGTCCCAGTGCTTGTCCTGGACCAGTTGCCAGACCTGGTCGAAGGTGGCGAGCCAGACAGGGTCAATAGCTGCCAGGGGCATCGCAAGCAGAAAGATGGTTACCAAGCGGAGCATTCACTTTTGATTGTATCTTGGAGGGAGATGGCTGACCTTGAAATCAACGTTCTTGAAGTGAAGCGCAAGCTCGACGCGGCCGAACCGCTCGTTCTGCTGGACTGCCGCGAGCCCTTTGAGTATGACCTCTGCCGCATCGAAGGCGCGGAACTGATTCCGATGAACACGATCCCGCAGAGGCTTGCCGAAGTGGAGAAGCTGACCGACCGGGGGCAGTTGGTAGTTTATTGCCATCATGGAATGAGGAGCCTGAATGTGGCGAATTGGCTTCGTCAACAGGGTGTGGATAATGTAGTGAGCCTCACAGGCGGGATTGAGGCCTGGAGCGTCCAAATCGATCGGCTGGTACCACGTTATTAACCCTGTACTGGTTGCGGTAACCCCATGTTTTACAGTTGTTTCCAGGCATTTGCCCTATCACGGGCCACAGTACTGTGTCGGCTTGACACACCTGTTTCCATTCTGTTACTCTCTAGGGATTGGCCAGCGGGCAATTTCCGCTGGGTAGCGTCCCAATTCTTCACTACATAATTCGTCACTCGGTGGGAGAGACCGGGCGAAGGGATGAAAGTGAGGTGACTGTCATGTCGCCTCGAGAATACGCCCGAAAATGGCACTCTGGGAGTTTTTTTGCAGCAACCTTATTTTATTGTGGTTTTAGCACATTCCTTGCATGGGCGATTGCGACGTATCCACGTACCTCACACCGTCCTTTATGGCGTTTTTGCGTTAGCTTTGTTTGGCTTCGTTACTTTGGCTGGAATGGCTTCCAGCTACGCCCGGATGTGGTGGAAAGTTAGTAATTACAACGTGATGCGCTCGCAGCTGGAGTCGCTTCAAGATCGTTTTCAGTCCCTTCAGAAGCAGAATTCGGTTCAGTCGCAGCAGATGGCCACGCTGCAGTTGTTCGCCATGGAAGTGTCGAGCGCTTACGGTATTCAGCGGAAGACGTCGTCGATGGGCTCTGGCCTGGGTGGCGGCACCGGTTTGGCCGGCGAAGGGCGTTTGGTGCCCACGATTGCCGAATCTGTTGAGCAATACAGCTATCTGAAGTCGATCAATTTTACCTCCCTGCGCCGGTCCCGGCCGGGTGCTTCGAATTTTGTCAATCCTGACGCTGTTCCCGGTCTTTGGCCGGCGAATGGGCAGCTCGCCGGCTTTTTTGGCATGCGCCGCGATCCATTTTCCGGCCTTGGTGAATTCCACCCTGGCGTCGATATCGTCGTAAATCCCGGCACTTCGGTGCGGGCTACCGCGGATGGGCGCGTGATCCAGGCGGGCTGGTATGGCGGTTACGGCTTGGCAATTGTGGTGTCTCACGGCAATGGCCTGGAAACGCTTTACGGCCACCTTTCGAAGGTCGGATACCTCGTTGGGCAAGAAGTACGGCGTGGCGAAGTGGTGGGCCTTTCTGGCTCCACCGGGCGCGCCACTGGCCCTCATCTGCACTACGAAGTGCGCGTCAGCGGCGCTCCTGTGAACCCCTACCGGTACTTGAAGACGGCGATGGCCCAGGCTGCACCGCGTAAGAACGATTTTCCGTTTTAGTACCCCCTGACGGCCCCACCGCGGCGGCCGTCGCTCCAACCCACCCTCCAGTTCGAGCCTTCTTCGATCATTACTGCCTGTACGTCACCCTGAGAGCGGAGCTTGGGGTTGAGAGTGTGGCCCATCTGGATGAGGCGCCCGGCGACGTCATAGACTAGCGCCGCAGGTTCGGCGTCGACGCGGTTGGGGGCTAGGTCGTAGTGAATTCGGGGAAACTCGAGGGCGTCGCGGAGGGACATCTTGAAGTCAATGATGTTGGTGACGATCTGGAAGAGGGTGCTGGGGATGGTGGCGCCGCCCGGAGTTCCGAAAGCGACCCAGGGTGTACCATCCGGCTTAGCGATGATGGTGGGCGACATGGTGGACGCATAGCGCTTGCCAGGGGCGACGCTGTCGGGGCGCCCGGGACGATTGGAGAAGACGCTCATGTGGTTATTGAGCAGTACGCCGGTGCCCTTGGCGACGACTTGCGATCCGTAGAAGCCGCTGAGCGTGTAGGTGTTGGTGACGACGTTGCCGTCCTGGTCGACTACCGTGAAATGAGTGGTGTCGTTAGATTCGGTATCAATCGTCCGGGCACGCTGTTGTGGAGTCGCTTTCCTTTCGTCCAAATTCGCACCGGACTTTGCCGCATACTCCTTGCTGATCGCCTCCTCAATGCTCAGCGTGCCATCCTGCATCATCAACCGCCGGGCGGCAAAGCCCCGCCGGAGAGCTTCAATCTGCAAGTGCCTGGCGCGTGCGGAGCCTTCGCTGCCGATAGGTAGCAGATGGGTTTCGAGCACATTCAGGGCGACCACTAAAGCCGCGCCACCGGAGGAACTGGGCGGGGCAGTGAGCACCGGATAGCCGCGGTAAGTCGTCTTCAAGGGTGTGAGTAACCTGGCTTCATAGTTATGCAAGTCATCGTAGGTGATGACGCCACCGTTAGCAGCCATGTCGGCGGCGATACGCCTGGCGGTTTCGCCTTGATAAAACTCACGCCAACCGCCTTTGCGCATGCGGGCCAGGGTGGCGGCCAGCTCAGGCTGTACGAGGCGCTCGCCTTGCTTCAGGGGCGTGTCACCGCCGTGTAGGAAGAGCTTCGCCGCCTCCGGATACTTCTTCATCACCGGCACTTGCAGCTTCAAGATCAGTTCCATGCGCAGCGAAGCGGGGAAGCCTTTCTTGGCCAGTTGATAGGCGGGTTCGAGCACGGTTTTCCAGGGCAGCTTGCCGAACTTGTCGTGGGCCAGGCCCAGCCCGGCGGGGGTGCCTGGCACGGCAATGGCCTTGTGCCCCAGGTTGGCCTCGGCGGGCGTGGCGAACATGCCGGGCTTTGCGGCCCCGGGTGCCGTGCCACTATAGTCGACAACGCCGGTGCGGCCATCGCGCATGGCGAGAAGCAGGTAGCCGCTGCCCCCCAAATTGCCGGCCTCGGGGTGGACGACGGCCAGCGCGGCGCCAATCGCCACGGCGGCGTCGATGGCGTTACCACCGCGCTTCAGGATGGCCAGCCCGGCTTCGGCGGCGAGGGGATGCACGCAAGCGACCATCGCCTGCGGGGCCCGTTCCGGCTGTGCCACCATGGGCCGCGCGGCCACCAGTTCAAGCCCGCTTTGAGAGCGTTCTTGAGGGTAGAGCAGTAGGGCGGGGAAGAGGATGCAGAGTCTGCGGATCATATTGTTCTCGAGTGTATCAATTGCGAATGCGAGGTGACGGAACCAACCCGGGAGTTGTTGATTCGATGGGGATTATGGATTACGTCCCCAAGTTGGCCTGAAGCGGAAAAGCCCCTACTTGAATTATACCAATGAGCTTGAAGGATTTCGGGTTAAATCATTGATGATAAACAAGTTAATGTTTGTGATCGTATAAGTTGGGGGGCTAAGCCAACTCGCCCCGCTTGGTGATCACTTCGGCCTGGAGATAAGGGCGCAAGACCTCGGGCACGACCACCGAGCCATCGGCCTGCTGGTAATTTTCTACGATCGCCACCCAGGTCCGGCCCACGGCCAACCCGCTGCCGTTCAAGGTATGCAGGAACTCGCTTTTTTTGCCGGACTTCATCCGGATCCCCGCCCGCCGGGCCTGGAAGGCCTCGAAGCTCGAACACGACGAAATTTCCTTGTAGCCATTTTGGCCCGGCAGCCAGACCTCGATATCGTAAGTTTTGGCGGAGGAAAAGCCCATGTCGCCCGTACACAGAACTACGGTGCGGAACGGTAGGCCGAGCTTGCGCAAGATATTCTCGGCGTCATGAGTGAGGGCATCCAGTTCCGCTTGGCTTTGTTCGGGACGCGCGAACTTCACCAACTCCACCTTTTGGAACTGATGCTGCCGGATGATGCCGCGCACGTCGCGGCCATAGCTGCCGGCTTCGGAGCGGAAGCACGGCGTATAGGCACAGAGCTTGACGGGCAGGAGGTCGCCATCGAGCGTTTCGTCCCGGTAGAGATTCGTTACGGGCACCTCGGCGGTGGGGGCGAGCCAGAGGTCATGCCCTTCGCACTTAAACAAGTCTTCGGCGAACTTGGGTAACTGGCCGGTGCCGAACAAGCTCGCCGAATTGATCATGAAGGGCGGGAGGACCTCGGTGTAACCGTGCTCGCGGGTGTGGGTGTCGAGCATGAAGTTGACGAGGGCTCGTTCGAGGCGGGCGCCGAGTCCCCAATAGACGGCGAAGCGGGCACCGGTGACTTTGGCGGCGCGTTCGAGATCGAGGATGCCAAGTTGCTGACCCAGGTCCCAGTGGGGCTGGGGGGTGAAGCTGAACACGGGCTGGACGCCTTCGCGGCGCACCTCGACATTGTCGTGCTCGTTCTTGCCCACCGGCACACTCTCATGGGGCAGATTGGGGATGCCTTGGAGGATTCCGTTGAACTCGGCGTCGAGCGACTTCACCTGTTCCTCAAGCGCGGCAATATGTTCCTTGGCGGTGCGGACGGCCTCTTGCTGGACAGTGGTATCGCCGCCCGCTTTTTTGAGCTTGCCGATCTCCTGGCTATCGGCGTTGAGTTTGGCCTTGAGGGTCTCCGCCTCAGTGACGACGGAGCGGCGGCGGGCGTCGAGGTTGAGGAAGAGGGAACGGTCCATTTGAAAGCCACGGGTGGCGAGGCGATCGAGGACGGCGTCAAAGTGATGGCGGAAGTATCCAAGGTCGTGCATGAGCCTCCAGGATAACTTAGCCCGCCGCGGGGAGATTTGGGCGAGCGGGGCGCGCTGGCCGGGCTCGTGCGGAGCCTGACCATCGGGCGCATTCGCGCCGGTGTGGCTGCGGCCAGAAAGAGCGGAGTGAAAAGCTTTCCCGCGAGCCTGAGGCCCGCACGTGAATCGATGCCGAGGTACGCCGCCCTTATGTTGCCGGCTTGTTGAATGGAGGTCGGGAGTCTAAGGCGTTTGGATCGCCATCGGCTGCGACCCGGTCAGGTAAAAGTTAGGCCCACTAGACTAGTGCTTTGACCGTGTGAAAAGGTGCGAATGTGCCCTACCGATGACGGGACGGTGAAAAAATCTATCGCGGACTGAAGTCCACGCCGCTGGAATGGCTACGGCCGTGTCGACTGGTATTTCGCTGAGTAAGTCGGTGCGAATGTGCCCCACCGCGTCACGCGGTGGGCTACACTTTGCGCTAATTTCGCGATTTGGGCGCTGGAGAGGATCGACCAGAACGTACTATTCACGCGGTGAAAGCTTTAGGCGACGCGAAGCTCAGCGGACAGTCGCTTTTTCGGTTTCACCACAATCTCCACGTCCTGGCCAAGCGCCACCAGAAAGCGCATCAGCCGCTCAACGGAATACCCGCGAAACTGGCCGGCCAGCATAGCGGAGACCTTGGGTTGATCGATCCCCATCGCTTGCGCCGCCGCCGTCTGGGTTAGGCCATGCTGCTGGATGATTCGGTGGATCTTCACCACCAAACCGGCTTTGATCAGATGTTCTTCGGCATCGTCCACGCCAAGGTCGGCGAAGACGTTGCCGTGGCTGGGCAGTCTTTCAAGAGGTCTTTTTTTCATCATTCTTTACCTCATTCCTTAGTTGACTGAGCCGCCGCCGGACCAGTTCCGTGGCAACCTTGGGTGTCGCGATTCCGGCTTTCGACTTCTTCTGAAAGCATGCACTACGTAAATTGAATCACCAATGGAAACGGTGTAAACAGCGCGATAGGCACCACTTGGATCGTTCGACAGGATTACCATAACGCCGCTGCCGAGCCCATGCGAGGCTTCGCACTCAAGTGAGTTTCACCCAACTGCGCAAGATAGAGCGCGGATCCGATATCGTCTTGGACGGGAGGCGGGAACAACCTCAGATTGGCCAATGAATCGACAAGCCAAATGAGTTTCTTCATGTGCGGAGGTTATGCCAAATTTGGCATAACGTATGCAACCGCGTCAAGCCGCTCTGGTTACTCGCGGCTCTTATTTCAGTTAGCGTTGCGCGATGGGAAGCCAGGGCTGGCCGACGGGCTTGCCCTTGTAGTCCGCACGGGGCCGGATGAGGCGGTTGTTGTGATACTGCTCAAGGGTATGTGCCGTCCAGCCGGACATGCGGCTGACGGCAAAGATGGGAGTAAATAAGTCGACCGGAATCCCAAGCGAGTAGTAGGTTGACGCCGAGTAGAAGTCGACATTGGCGTTGAGACCCTTGGAGCTTTTGATGAACTCGGCGATGGCGGTGGACATCTCGTAGAGATCGACATGGCCGGTGCGTTCGCCAATTTCTTTCGACAACTTGGCCAAGTGAATGGCCCGCGGATCGATGGTTTTATAAACGCGATGGCCAAAGCCGGCCACTTTCTGCTTATTGGCCAGGCGCTCGGCGACAACGGCTAAGGCTTTTTCCTTGGTGCCGGCGGCCAGCAGGAATTTGATCACGTCCTCATTGGCGCCGCCATGCAGCGGACCTTTCAAGGCGCAAATGCCGGCGGTGGCGGCCGAGTAGATATCGGAAAGCGTGGCCG
>JAYVUQ010000923.1:0-3180 GCA_043787785.1 Bryobacteraceae bacterium | reverse complement strand
CACCGGGGTCAATGTCGAGCCAGCTTGGTTTCAAGTCGGCAGCGTCGCGGGCTCGGGGGCGGACTACCAATACCCCACGTTGGCGTCGCAGGTGAATGTCCCGAGGGTAAACCAAGCGGCGATTGAGCTGTTTGTCACGGTCAGTTCTTCATTCCAAGGCGGGTGGCTGGCCCAGTCGACCGTTTACGGCACCTCTGCCGGAGGTGCCCCCGTCTCCCGCGCGGCCAAGATCATCGCGCCCGCCGCCGGAGCCGTTCTCGCAGGCATGGCCACTTTCCAGTGGGATGCGGGTAGCCAAGTGAGTAAATACCGCTTTACTGCGGGGAGCGAAGCCGGTTGGACAAACTTAGCCAACCAGGAGTATCCCTTCACCACCACCTCCCATCAGGTAAGTGTCCCCGCCACCGGACGAAAGGTCTTCATCACTATCTGGTCGCTGATTGGAAATAGCTGGCAAGCGAATTCCTCCGTCTACGACACCTTGAATCAGAACGGCGCTGTTCCTTCCGCCACCAAGCCCGCGACGCTTTTAGTTCCCGGCGCTCCCCTCAGTGGACGCACTTACCCGTTTCAATGGGTTCCTGGCGTGGGGGCAAACCAGTATTGGCTCAAGGTGGGTACCAGCGCCGGCGCGAGCGACATCTTCAATCAAAACAACATCGGAACCAACACCCTTCAGGCCACGGTCACCCTTCCCAGGGGTCTTGCGAAGGTTGACGTGACGCTTTGCTCAAACATCAACGGTAACTGGAACTGTCCCTCCAGCATCATCGTGCCCTTAGCACCGATGCCGGGAAGCGTCATCCCACCGGTGTTTCTGACTTGCATTGCAGCAGGAGCACCAGGGGTCACCTGCATCCTTCCGACTGGAACGTATTATATGTGGGATCAAACCATCGCTGGCGCTGGAGGTGTACCTCCGCTGAACGCCCCTCTGGTCGTAAGCCGATCAGGTATCACCGTTCGGGGCGAGACGCCGCTTGTTCCTGGCGCACTCCCGTCAACTATTCTCGTGCGCTACGGAGCCAGTGATCTCTCCAATCAACCAGGTTGCAAGCCTATGATGAGCATTGCTGACGGTGTAAACAACGTGAGCCTTGGGTATTTCGTATTTGAAGGAAACTCAGGCGCGTACCAGGGAAAATGTCGAGTTCCCAAAGTTAACCCATCTGACGCGGAGAATCAGCCCAAGGCGCAGGATCTCTTTATCCTGGGCGGAACTTTGGGCAATTCAGAAATTGGGATTTATGACTCTGAGTTCCGCAACTCAATCAGCGAAGCCCTCGTGATGTACGGCAACAAGATCAAGAACATCACCGTATCAAACAATAGATTTATCGAGCCGAATGTAGTCGGCATGCTAGTTGGCAACAATGGAGTCTCGAATGAGTACACGATTTGCGATCCTCTCACCGCCCCAGGGGGCCTGCCAGCAGCGTCGGTGGCCGATGTTCCAAGCAACGTACAAATTACTGGTAACTATTTTCTCCGCAGTTGGACCGGATCTATCGCCCTGAATTTCTCGCGTCAAGTGATAATTCAATCCAACACATTTACCGACAATTATCAGAGACCCTACGATAACGCCGGAGGCACGATGAATACAACCTCGTGCGATTATGACACGAAGATCTTGAATAACGAATTCAGCGGTTGGGGTTTGACCGGTGAATATTACACCCAGGCTTTGGAACTTCATGGGCACAAAGAATTGATTCAGGGCAATACGATCAGTGGCTACCCATACAGTACTATTGTTGCGCGCAGTACGAAAGATTTGGTGATTCAACAAAATACGATCCAGGGAAATGGCCAGGTACCTGGTTACAAGGATCCGGCGATCGATATTTGGAATCAAGCGGGAAACCGCGTCACGACTGGGGTTACCGTGATAAATAATGCAATTTCAAATGTCAGCCCTTCGTATACGAGCGCACCAGGTGATCATCCTTATGGCCTCATTATTCGGAAACATCGTTGCGCCGGGCCACCGTTTCCCTTTCCACATACGACGCTTGAGGGTTGCGAGAACGACTTTGCCAATCTAAGCAAAGTGAACGACGTGGGGGTATCAGCCAACCAGATCATAGGTATGAGGTTCGGCCCATACTGCACGAATAGTGTGGCGATGGGAACCGGATGGAATCCGTCCGGCGGGTGGTTATTGTGCAGCTACTAGCTCGACTCGCTTTGCTCACGCTGGCCGTCGGTTTCACGGCGAGTATGGCCTCGACGCCCAAGTTCGAACACTTAGAGCTTCCCAGAGAGTTTCGAGGGTTTCTCGTACAACTGCGAGCCATGAAGCAAGGGAGGTTGCTGGCCTCGGGCGGCTCCTTTGATGGAAGATGTTTAGTGGCGATACTAAACTCAGATCTGTCGCTGGTGTCTATGCGAGTCGTACCGATTGCTCCGTCGCAGCCCGTCGCCTGTGGATTCTCCTCTTTTGACTCTGCTGGCGATTTCATTCTAATGGGAGGGTCGACTTTACCGGTTATTTCGAGTACGTTCGAGCTCCAACCTGGGCCGTTGAATAATTTTCTCCTGAAGGTGTCGGGGACCTCGCTCGAGGTTAAATTCCTTGTCAGGTTCAGTCTGGTCGTCACGGCGATCGCGGTCGCACCCGATGATACGATTTGGCTGGGTGGTAGCGCTCGTTCTGGGGTACCCATTACCCCTGATGCCCTCCAGCGGACCTACCCCCAGCATTTGTCCTTTGCCAATTCAAGTGACCGGATGGGTTTTCTGGTGCGCTTGAGTCCGGACGCTCAACGAATTATCTACGCCACCTATCTGGGCGGCCCTCGCGATGAAGTCTGGACGATTAGTATCGACGAGGGGGGTAGTATCTATGCGGCGGGTAGCCGAGTATGGAAATTTTCCCCATCAGCTCGCCTGATCTGGAGTACCTATTTTCCTTCTGGTGTCGTTTTAGGCTCTGCTATCGGGCCGAATGGCGATGTTTATTTCGTCGGCACTACTGTGTTGGGTGAGTTCTATACCACTCCTGGAGCCTTTCAGTCTACGAGCCTACCCGATCAGCCGATTGGATATTTCTCAACCTCCATTGATGGCTTCGTTGCCCGTTTGACCGCCACGGGCAGTTGGGTGTATTCAACCTTGTTGGGTGGTGCCGGTGTCGACAGGATATCCGAGATCCTGGTGGAACCGGATGGCTCGGCA
>JAYVUQ010000922.1:0-2188 GCA_043787785.1 Bryobacteraceae bacterium | reverse complement strand
CCTTTGCCCAACACCCGCAGCACTCCGAGTTCAGCGTTCAGGTCGGCGGTCTCCAAACGGCAAAGTTCGGTCACCCGCAGCCCAGAGGCGTACAATAAGGCGCACATCGCCTGATCCCGCAATCGCAACGGACCTTCCGTATCGCCGGGCCCCGTGAGATTTTCTACCTGTTGCCGGTTCAGAAATTTCGGCAGCGCCTGCCCGTGGCGCGGCAGCGGCACCAGCGCCGTCGGGTCATGCGTGATCTGGTTCTCCGCCAGCAGAAACCGGTAGAAGTTTCGTAGGCTCACCAGATGACGCCCAATCGAACGGCCTGCCAGCCCGGAATCATACAGCGAGTCGAGGTAGCGCCGGACGTGCTCATCTCCCGGCTCACCGACCGTCGTCCCTTGCTGGTGGCACCAGCCATCGAACTGTAAAAGATCTCGGCTATAGGCATCGACAGTAAGCGCAGCGAGCCCCCTCTCGATCCGGCAATAATCCAGATAGGCCCGAATCAAGACTGGCAATGGCGCGAAGGACTGAACATCCGTAGGCGGCGCTTTTTTCATGAAGGTGCCCGCTCGGGCGACGTACCTGGAGCTAATGATACAATAAGCGCGAAACTGTTTGAAACATTTCAAAGGATTTAGGTGCGGGCTTGGCCGTCTCAACCAATAAAAAAGTGACGTGCATCCGCTTCGACCGGGAGATCCTCACCGGTTTTGTCCAGCCGGCCACGTACTTGCAAAATGAGGGCCTGGAGCTTTTGAGCCCGGGTGGTACGGTCACCGTATTGCCCTACCTCGACGTTAAGTGTGTTTGTTTTGTTAGAGATTGGGGCGGCATCGACAAAATCCTCGAGAAGCGGACCTTCGCCTCCCGCCCCAAACAAGAAGGCCTTTGGGTTCGTTTCGCTTGGCGCGATGGCGAAATCATGGAAGCTTTGCTCCCCAATCGTCTATTGGATTTGGAACCGCTCGGGTTTACCGTAGTGCCGCCCGACCCCGGTGGCAACGCCCAAAAAATCTTTCTGCCGCGCCTGGCGCTCAAGGAAATACAAGTTTTGGGGGTCGTCGGAAGCCAGTTGCGGCAGCAGAAGAAGGCCAAGCCGTCCGTGCCAGACCAGATTAAGCTCTTCGACTAGGCCGTTAACGGCGTGGCCATGACGATGCCCTCCACCGCCACTTCGTGCGCCGTGCGCCACAGGCGATCCAGGTCGTAATACGCGCGCGCCGCTTCAGAAAAGACGTGGACGACCAAGTCGCCATAGTCCATCAGCACCCATTCGGCGTTCTCCAAACCCTCCACGTTCGTAGGCCTTTCGCCAGTTTCAGACAGCTTGTGCTGAATCTCGTTAGCGATGGCTTGGACTTGGCGCGAGTTCGCGCCAGAGCAAATAACGAAGTAGTCAGTAAAGCTGGTTACCTCGCGGAGGTCGAGCACCCGTAGGTTGATCGCCTTCTTAGAATCGGCGGCTTCGGCCGCAACAAGCCAGTTGGACAGGGTAAAAGGTCTCCTGGCTGAATCATACTACACTGACAGGAAACCCAGAAATTCGAGAAAAGAGATTTCACGTGCCGAACCCCGCCCCCTTAACCACTCTTCGCGACCCCGCCACCCTCCGCGTGCTCATCTCCGCCGATCGCATTCACCAGCGCATCCTCGAAATCGGTCAACAGATTGACGAGGATCTGGTGGGCGATGGCCCGGTCTATCTGATTGGCATTCTGAAGGGCTCCTTCATCTTCATGGCGGACCTCGCCCGCGCCATCCGCCGTTCCGCCCGCATCGAGTTCATGGGCGTCTCCAGCTACGGCCGCGGCAAAAGCAGTTCCGGTGAAGTGCGCGTCCTCATAATCCATTACGGGCCGAACGAAAAAGAATTGGTTGATCAGACCTCGCTGGGAATTTATATGGCCGACGGTACGGTCAAAAAGAATCTGCGCATGCTGATCGGCGACCGCAAGGATTTGCTGATTCAGCCGGGCGACGCGAACTACTCACTGATTTCAAAAAAGATTTTTGATACGGACGCCGTCATTCGCTTCTTCCATGTGCATATGCACCTGCGCGGCAAATCCTATGCGTTCCGCTTCACCTATCCCGATGGCCGCGTAGAAACGCTGTTTGATGTGCCCAAGTACGATTTCAACTGGCAACGCAGCTACGTGCTGGCCCAGCCCATCAGCGTTCCGAAAGGGACATC
>JAYVUQ010000921.1:0-6159 GCA_043787785.1 Bryobacteraceae bacterium | reverse complement strand
CTCATAGCTAGCTAATAGGATACGGCTACCGAGGGGGAGTTCGGGTTGTGAGATGGGTGGGCGGGCGGGTTGGTAATGTTTTCTGTAATTTGAGCCGATAGGATTCTTTTACGGGCGAACTGGGCCGATGCAGGTTTATGCGGGAAAGGGAAAATAGCGGATCGCATGAGGATCTTGATCGCGGACGACAGCATCGTGGGCCGCCATTTGCTGGAGGCTACGCTTCGCAAGTGGGGGTACGAAGTGATAGTCGCTTGCGATGGTGCCGAGGCGTGGGACATTTTGCAACGTGATTCGGCCCCCTCGATTGCCATATTAGATTGGGTGATGCCGTTGCTCACCGGACCCGAGGTTTGCCGAAAGGTGCGGTTGAAGCAAGGGCAGGAGCCGTACACCTATATTTTGTTGCTGACCTCGAAGAACATGAAGGAAGACCTGATCGAGGGAATGGATTCGGGCGCCGACGACTACATCACCAAGCCCTTCGATCAGCACGAATTGCAGGTTCGGCTGCGGGCGGGCACGCGCATTGTGAACTTGCAGCAGGAGTTGCGCCGCCAAGCCGCGCACGATCCGCTAACCGGAGTCCTAAGCCGGAGTAAGGGTTTTGAGATCTTCGATCGCGAACTGCAGCGATCGATTCGCGAGAATGTACCCCTGTCCGTGCTGCTGGTGGATTTGGACCATTTCAAGAACGTCAACGATACTTACGGCCATTTGGCCGGTGACGAAGTGCTACGGGAGGCTGCCCGGCGTCTGCGGGAGTGCGTACGATCCTACGATGTCCTTTCCCGTTACGGCGGCGAGGAATTTCTGATTCTGATGCCCGGCTGTAACCAGGAGGATGCGCAGGTTCAGGCGGAACGCTTGCGCGTCGCCATTGGCGAGAGTCCGATTCTGATTACCTCCGCTAACGACGTGGCTCATCCTTTGACGGCCAGCTTCGGTATAACGATTTCCTCCCCTTCGACGCTCGAGAGCCCCGAGTCTTTGGTGCGCGTCGCGGATGAGGCCCTGTACGAGGCGAAGCGGCGCGGACGCAATCGAGTGGTGTTTCATTCGACGGATGAGTCGACGGTTACCCCCGCACTGGTGTCGGCTGGCGCCGCGATCATGGGCTGACCTCAGCGCAACGACCGCTCAATCATTGCCGCCTCCGCATCCGGTGTCACGGCCGCGTAAGGCGACCACTACGGTCCCGAGTCGCCAAATTTTCACCCACCGCGCTGACGATCCGCGCCGGCTTTGCCCGGGCTGCGGAGCTTGGCCCGCTTACTGCGGTCGCAGCATGAAAGCCCCTGGCCGGATTTGTTCACAGTCCCGCAACCCCATTTAATATGGCGGCAGGTCCGCTGGGAGCCATTTCCCCAGAGGGCCCCTCGTTTCTTACAGTCCGTCAGTGACTGTCTGTATCAGGAGCGAAGGAACGATGCGAGCACGAAAGCCAGGAATCATGAGATCAACGCTACTAACTCTGTGAAAAGCGAGAGAAAGTGGTGCCAAGCTAATTTGTCCGGCATTCAGTTTTCCGCCAATCCGCCTGACCCGCCACTCCGGTATCCGGAGGAATCCTTCGATCTAATTTACGCGATCTCCGTGTTTACCCACCTTGACCAAGATCGGCAGTGGCGCTGGTTCAACGAGCTGCATCGAGTTCTGCGTCCAGGCGGATGGCTCCGTCGTCAAACCGTGACATATGATACGGAATATGTTGCGTCGCGATCTCCTCAAATTCACTGCTCCCGCATTCGTCCCGGCCGCCGCCTTGGGGCTCCAAAATAACGTGGCCCCCAGCCGGAGGATCACCCTTGGCGTGATCGGCACCGGCAATCAAGGTACGGGCGATATGAAAAACTTCCTGCGCGACGAACGCGTCCAAGTGGTGGCCGTGTGCGACGTGAACCAGCAATCGCCCGGCTATTGGGATGGCGCCATCGCTGGCCGCGAACCGGCCCGCAATTTTGTCGAATGGCATTATGCGCGCGACAAACGCAGTGGCACTTACAAAGGCTGTACCGCTTACGAGGACTATCGCGAAGTGCTGCGCCGCACCGACATCGATGCCGTGCTGATCGCCCTGCCTGATCATTGGCACTCCATCCCCGTGATTCAGGCCGCCCGCGCGGGCAAGGACATTTACGGGGAAAAGCCGCTCGCGCTCACCATTGCCGAAGGCCGCGCCATGTCCGACGCGGTGCGCGACACCAAACGAATCTTTCAGTGTGGCAGCCAGCAGCGTTCCGACGCCCGATTTCGGAAAGCCTGCGAGGTCGTCCGCAACGGCCGCATCGGCAAGTTACACACCGTGCTCTGCGGTTTGCCCGGCGGCACTCCTGACTTCGGCAAAACCGGCGACCGCCAGGATCCAGAGCCTATCCCCGAGGGCTTCAACTTCGACATGTGGCTGGGGCCGGCGCCCGAAGCGCGCTACTCGCCTGGCCGCTGCCATGTAAACTTTCGCTGGAATCTCGACTACTCCGGCGGCCAGATTACCGACTGGGGCGGGCACCATCCCGATATCGCCCAATGGGGCATGGGCACGGAACTGACGGGTCCGGTGGCGATCAAAAATGGGCAGGCGACCTGGGCGAAAGAAAAGGTTTGGAACACCGCGACCGATTTTCACTTTGAGGCCATCTACTCGAGCGGTGTCAAGTTGATTTACTCCAGCCGCGTGCGAGGCGGAGTTACTTTTCAGGGTAACGACGGCTGGGTGTGGGTGAACCGTGGCGCGATCGAGGCCAGCCCGATGTCGTTGCTCGACTATGAACCCGCTGAGAACGAAGTGCGCCTTTATCGCAGCGCCAATCACGCACGGAACTTTATCGATTGCGTGATCTCGCGCCAGGAACCCATTGCGCCGATCGAGCAGGCGCACCGCTCCATCACCATCGCCCATCTGGGCAATATCAGCCTGCGGTTGGGTCGTGACGTGCAGTGGGATCCGCAAACGGAACGCTTCAAGAACGACGAAAAAGCTAATGAAATGCGCTCCCGGCCCATGCGCAAGCCGTGGACCCTTTAGCCGGAGGCTTCGGCTTACCGTCCTGTCACTGGACAAACTTCATCGCGCAAACCTCACTGCGCAAACTTCACCGGGCAAACCCGCTGGGCACCGAAGACGCGCAACGCAAACCAGTATCGCAACGCTCGAACGGGCAGAAACAGAGCCGCGGCCGTAGCGTTGCGCAACCGACAGCTATTGCAATGTAGATGGCTACGACCCCATGGCGCAGACCCGTTCGCCGGCCCCGCGCGGCAAGGCAGAAGTAGTAACTCGAGTAAAAAGCGGCGCCGGGTGAGTATGCTATCGTTTCAGCCGGAGGAATCGGATCGCGGTCTTAAAGTTGCTGGTGGTGGGCTTGGGAGTTTAAAGACCAGCGAAGATTACTATGAACCCAGAAGAAGTAAGAGCCTTCGGGACAAAATATGCCGCTGCCTGGTGCAGCCAGAGTGCCGCGGGCGTCGCTGCATTCTACGAAGAAAAGGGTTCACTGCAGATCAACTCGGGGGTGCCTTCCGTTGGTCGAATTGCGATCAGAACCGCCGCTCAATCGTTTATGACTGCGTTCCCCGACATGGTTGTTTCACTGGATGAAGTTAGCATGCACGGCAACGCTGCAATCTTTCGATGGACGCTTGTCGGAACCAACACGGGGCCAAGCGGTTCAGGGAAACCCGTGCGGATCAGCGGCTACGAGGAATGGAACTTCGGCGAAAATGGTTTGATCCGCGAATCGAAAGGGTATTTCAACGAAGCCGACTATCATCGCCAATTGAACGGGAAATGAAACGGGTGCGCACCCGATAGGCTGGACGGCGCAGGGCCACCTAGCTGCCCGGAAAGGCCGTATTGACAGCAGCTACCCGTCTTTCCAGGTGAATAGGAACATGGGGTCATTGTTGATCGATCAAAACCACGATGGCAACCGCCACTGCGGACGCCATGCGGAAAAACAGCAACTTTCCGCCCCCACATGCCAACGATCGCGAAGACCGAAAATGAGATCCTGGATCCCGCCATCGTCATCAAGGTCGTGGCACCCGTGGAGGTAAGCGTTTTCACCAAGCCAAGGTCCAGCATCTTTGTGAAGTCGAAATTCTGGCCGGGACGCCACGCTTCTTCAAGCGAATCGCCAGCTGGCCGGATAATCTGCGCGCGCAGTTTTCAGCAGGTAGTAGCTGGCAAGCAGCAGAAAGACGTTCACCGTCAGCAGCAGCGTCGTCGCGCCCCTCTCCGCCGCGAAAATCGAGAGGAACTTTTTGAACGCGCTCCGCGGCTTTTCGCCCACCTGGGAGAACGGCGGAAAGGAACGGTGAGATCGCAGTTCCGGCGGCGACTGCCACTGTTCGCGAGGCGTCACCAGGCGCGCTCCACTCCCACAATCTGCGCGTCTTCGCGGCGGCGAAGGTAGACGAAGATCTTTTGGTTCGGTGCTGAAGCGCGGGTGAGTTCAGCGCAGAGGAAGCCCGTGGCCGGGAAGTCTGGCGTCTTGGCGCTGGTGGCGCCGGCGATCGCCGTTCGCTGCTCGGTCTGGTTGTCGAAGTGGTGCCATTGAATGTTTACCGCGCCCGCGGTGCTGCTCACATCGTCCCAAGCCAGCGCCCGATCCAGCGCCCCGCCCCGTAGTGCAAAACGATCCAGCGGGAGCACCTTCGCAAAGTACGCTTTGCCGATCTTGTCGCGGCGCGCGATCAGGCTCTGGCTTACCCAGTCCGTGGCGCGCGGATCGCTATACTCACCGGTTTCGACGATCGCCCGCAGCTCGGCGTCCGTCAACGACATCACCTGCTTGGCCGCCCAAAACTCATCGTCGGGCAGTGCGTTCCGGAAGGCCGGGTTGGGATACTCTGGCACCCACCGTTCGGGATCGAACGTCCTCGCTTCCAAGCGGCCCACGGATGGCAAGTTGGGATACTTGGCGAAATCGACATAGGGCACGTGCAAGCCAAGCGAAAAGAAATTCTTTGCCGATTCCGACCACGAGAAGAACGGCAGTCCGGAACGCACGCTATTGGACTTGGTGCTCGCGCTGCCGAGCGTCGATCCGAAATCGAGCAAGTAGTGCCGAACGAACCGGACCCCATCCTCCTGAATTGCGATGTCAACGTTATTAATGGCCCGCGAATCTTCGTGGCCCAGCCAGGCACAGAACACCCGCAAGGCGCGCTGGTCGCGCCGATGCTCATGCGGCACCACATCATTGGGGTCGTCAGTTCGCGTGCCGAAATACCGCGGCGGCCCGATCGGCCTACCGGGTAGCGCGAGCGACGCCGTGCCCCGATAGCGGCCATCCGCGGTTTTGGGCACCTTCATTAGGATCTCGTACAGGTCGCGATTCGTCATCTTCCGCGTCTTACCCGCCGCGCTCGCCACTGCCACATTAGCGCCTAGTTGCAGCTGATCTTCCTTGAAGTAAATCAGATAATTCTCGGGCACATGGTAGCCCATGGCGTAGAAAATTTTGGAGCTAATGCGGTCTGCGGCCGTGGCCATTTCCGGGTTCGACAAGGGATCGAACTTCACGAAATACTGCCGATTGTCCGCATCGAGCATCCGAAACCCGGGGGTTACGCCTTCGCTCTTCACGCCGACGATCGTCCACTTGCCGCGCGTCGCAGGGGTGCTGCTGTTGCCGGGCCCGCGGCGAAGCTCGTTCAGCGTCATCCGGCGAAAGTAGTGCCGCGGATGCCACCAGGCGTCGTCGAAGGGATTCTCCATCGTGTTGATGCCTTGCGCGGGGATCAAAGGTTTCTTGCTGTTTGGCGCCGGTTGGCGTTCGCCCAAATCGCCGAATTGTAGCGAGAACAGGTCATAGATATCGCTGGGTTTGCGGCTCTTGAGTTGGCCTACGTCGCGTGGCTGGGGTTCGCGCAGGATCGGATCGTCGTCGTAGAACTTACGTGCCGACGCCGCGCCCGTTAGCAGCATCACGGTTAGACTGGTTAGCCGCAGGCGGGTGATGATCATCATCGTCTCCTAAAACACCGGCTGCGCAATGGCGGCGCCAAAACGTCGTTGCGTAAACACATCGTTGAATTTCAACCAAACTTGAAAGCCTTCGTCGCTGAAACCCACGTCGAGCCGCAGAAACGTGGCGTTGCGGGCATTCCCGCGTAGGCCGAAACCATAGCTGCTCTTCAGGTTCGAGAAGTTCA
>JAYVUQ010000920.1:0-5231 GCA_043787785.1 Bryobacteraceae bacterium | reverse complement strand
GCCAGACCAGGCGAAATCCGGGAAGGAGCCGACATCGAAGTTACGCTTGGTCTCCTCCAGACCGCGAATACCGGCGTCTTTATTGAAATCGCGGCCGAGTAAGTAGGGATTCAGTTGGATGAGGCCGTAAAGAGTATTAAAACGAAACTCATTGATCACCGAGGGCCGCAGGTTACTGGTGATGCTGAAGGTGTAATTCTGGCCGCGGGTGCTGGAAGCGGCGACGCCGAGAGTGGGCGAGCCGCCGGGTTCGCTAAGCCGGTTATTGTTGAGGCCATAGCGGAAGAAGAGGCGGTGGTTGTCGTTGATGGTGTGATCCAGGCGGACGGTGAGTTGGTCCAGGTCTACGGCGGTGGAGGGCGCGAAAGAAAATAGACCGCCGGGCGTGGCCGCGGTGGTGAGGTAAGGATTGAAGAATGTCGCTTGCGGCGAAAGGCGGTTAGTGGGAATGCGATTGCCGGGGAAGGGAGTGCGTGTCCCGGCAGAGGTGGTAGATGGATCGTAGATGGTGTTGGCAATGGCGCTGAAGTCGCCATTCAACATGCCGTCGGTGGGGCTAAGGCGGTTGATGACATTGCCTTGGCGCTCGCGGGTGCCTTCATAGTTGGTAAAGAAGAAAGTGCGGTTTTTGCCGTTGTAAGTCTTGGGAACCCAAACCGGACCGCCGGCGGAAACCCCGAATTGGTTGCGCTTGAGTAAGTCAGGGCGGGTGGCGAAGAAGTTACGGGCATCGAGTTTGTCGTTGCGGAGAAACTCATACAGGGTGCCATGCAGGCTATTAGTGCCGGCCTTGGTGGTGGCGTTGAAGAAACTACCGGAGCGGCTGTGTTCGGCGGAGTAGGCATTTTGCTGCACACTGAACTCCTGCAGGGCGTCCACCGAAGTTTGAATCCAACTGCCGCCCTGATGCTGTTCGCTGGTATCGGAGCCGTCCAGGTAGTAAGAAACCTGGCGGCCACGCACGCCGCTAATGGTGGTGCCGTTAAAGAACTCCGGGCGGATGCGCGTGACGTTACCGGTGCCGGGCAGCAGGACGACGCCAGGGGTGAGGCGGGCCAGTTCATTGAAGCCGCGGCCATTGAGCGGCAGGTCGACAATCTGCTGATTGGTCATCACGTGGCCCAGGTTGCCACTTTCGGAATTGAGCAGGGGAACCTCGGCATTCACTTCGATGGTGGTGCTGGTTTCGCCGAGGGAGAGGTGAAAATCGAGCAGAAGGTTTTTGCCGACCTGCATTTCAACGCCGGCGCGCAGGGTGGTTTTGAAGCCGGGGGCGGCGACCGAAAACTCGTAGACGCCAGGATTGAGGCCGGGCACCACGTAGCTTCCAGCACCGTCGCTCGAAACACGTTGGGCGAGGCCGGTGGCCTTGTTGGTGACGGTGATCGCCGCATTGGGCACGATGGCCTGGTTCGGATCGTGAATGGTTCCGGTGACGCGGCCGGTTTGAACCTGGCTGTTGAGCAGGACGGCGAACAGCGTATTTAGACATAGGTATCGCAACATGGCAAACGCTCCCAAGCTAAGGCAAGAATCAGTTCGAGATGGTACTACCATTTGCGGCCAAAGACAAGGCGCGCCATCGACAAGGGCGTGTTACGATGACTCTGCTCCATGCCTCCCAAAGTGGCCACCCCCGCAAAAGACGACGTGACGGTGAAGTTGATCGCCGTCTTCAAGCAATTGATCTCCGAAGGGACGATGATGCCCGGCGGGCGCTTGCCTTCCGAACGCGAACTTGCCACCAGCTTCGGAGTGAGCCGCAGTTCGCTGCGCCAAGCGCTGAAGGTGCTGGAGATCATGGGCGTGATTACGCAGCACGTGGGCGACGGCACTTACCTCAACTCCAGCGCCAAGGCAATCCTGAGCGAGCCGATGCAGTTCCTGATCCTGCTGGATGGCATCAGCGTACATGAGCTGATGGAGGCACGCTTGATCGTCGAGCCAGAGCTGGCGGCGCAGGCGGCGGAGCGAGCCAACGACGAGGACATCGCCGCCATCCGCGCCGAACTGGACGCGATGGAGCAGGCGAATTCCGCGGAATTGATTGAGCATGATCTGCGCTTTCACCAGGCTATTTTCGATGCGGCGAAGAATCGCGTGTGTGGCTTGATGTTCGCCGTGGTGCATCAATCGCTCAAAAATCTAATCACGATGACTTCGCAGGTGGTGGCGGCCGAACACACGCTGGTGCTGCATCGCCGCATTCTGAACGGCATTCGCAAGCATGACCCGGAAGAGGCGCGCCGCCGGATGAGCGAGCATTTGCTGGATGCCAGAGCCCTCATTTCCAAGGCGACCGGGCGCAGAGACCAGGCGAGCATTCACGCGCGCATCAGTGAGTACGCCGGGGTAAAGACTCGTCGGCCGCACGCCAAGTAATCCCATTCGATTCAAGTGGATACATCTCCCGGTAATGGAAGGTAAAGGCGGAGGCCCGAGCGAACCGGTTAAACTAAGCTCATGGGTGCAACGTCTGGAACTAACCTAACTCCTGAGCGGTCGAGACTGAGTACGCATCAGAAGGCGCTGAGCGTGAACCTGGATCCGCTGCGATACGGGACGTTTGCTGAAATTGGCGCGGGCCAGGAAGTGGCGCGCTGGTTTTTTAAGGTGGGCGCGGCAGCCGCCACCATCTCGAAGTCGATCTCGGCGTACGACATGACGGTGAGCGACGCCATTTACGGCAAGTGCAAGCGCTATGTTTCGCGCGAGCGCTTAGAGCGAATGCTGGATTATGAGCACAGCCTGAATGTGGAGCGTTTGGGCGTATCGCGAGGGGAAACGACGGCGTTTTTCACCTTCGCGGATACCGTTTCGGCGATGAATTTCAAGGGCACTAACGAGTGCCACGGTTGGCTGGGCGTGAAGTACCAGGCCTTTCCGGGCGACGCGGACAACACCATCATTCTGCACATGCGGATGCTGGATAAGGAGAATCCGTTGCAGCAGGAAGCGTTGGGCATCCTGGGCGTGAACCTGCTGTACGCAGCGTTTTTCCTGCACCACACGCCTGACGTGATGCTGGAATCTTTGCTGGATAACCTCACGACAGACCGCATTGAAATCGACATGATTGATTTTTCGGGCATCGAGTTCCGGCGCGTGGACAACCGGGTGATGAGCTTGAAGTTGGTGCAGTTGGGCTTGAGCGGCGCGGCGATGTTTGGGCCCAAAGGCGAAGTGTTGCAGGCGGCGGAAGTGCTTCGGAAGCGCCCAATCCTGGTGGAGCGCGGCAGCTTCCGGCCCGTGACCAAAGTGAACATCGACATGATTGAGAGCGCCCACGCGCAGTTCGCGCAGGAGCCGGAAGTGCAGGGGAAGGAGGTGGTGGAGTTAATGGAAATCACCATGCGCAACCTGCTTTCGGACGGCAACATCGACCTGCGGGACTTTCTGGCGCGGGCGGACCTGCTGTCGACGGCGGGCAAAACGGTGCTGATCTCGGACTACTTTGAATACTACCGGCTGGCGGCCTATCTGGGCCGTTACACGAATGAGCCGATCGCGGTGACGATGGGGGCGCAAAGTTTGCGCGACCTGTTTACGGAGCAATATTATACCGGGCTCGAAGGTGGCATTCTGGAGGCCTTTGGGCGATTGTTTACCCGGGATCTGCGGGTGTATGTTTATCCGTTGCTGGAGCCGTCGGGCGAACTGACGACGGCCGAAAATATCGAAATGCCGGAGGAGTTACGCAACCTCTACCGGCATTTGATGGAGCGGGGCCGCGTGCGGTCACTGACGAACTTCCACCGCGACTTCCTGCACATCTTCTCGCGCGACGTGCTGAGGCGGATTAAGGACCACGACGACACGTGGGAGACCATGGTGCCGCCGGAGATTGCGGAAGTGATCAAGAAGCGCCGCTTCTTTGGTTGGCGCGAAAAGCACTAGACTGCTTGTTTCCTTCCCATTCCAGCCTGACGGACTGCGAGCCCGACGCGTTAAGCGGGTGGTTGCCTTCCTCCCATATGCCATCGTATAAATTTATTCCCACTGTTTTATGGTGAATGTAACCCGCCGCTTATACGACGGGCCCGATATGAAGCCGAATACAGAGAAAGTAACAATCAAACGGTCGTAGCACCAGCCCACCGCGTCAGCGGCACATTCTCCAATTCTCAAAACGTTGCGAAACTCCAGACAAACTAAACAGGCAAAGGGCTACAGTCTCCAATTTGGAACGTATGAAAACTGAAGAATGTGCTCCACCGCTGACGCGGTAGGTTCGTCTGGAACTTGTCAATTGGTTATAAATCAAGGAGTCAGAGCACTAGAAGCTTTGGCGTTTGGCACTCGCTCCGCCGGAGTAGGTTTAGTCCGGCCGGTTGCGCATGAAGTCGGCCGTGTGCCGGAAGAAGGGCTCCAAAATTTGGCGCACTTCTTCCGGCAATTGCGTTTCGTCGAGCGCGGCGATCATGAATTCGAGCCAACGATTGCGGGCGCGTTCGTCAATGGCGAAGGGCGCGTGGCGCATGCGGAGGCGGGGATGGCCGCGTTGTTCGGTATAACGCATGGGTCCGCCGAAGCGGCCGATGAGAAAGTCGCGCAGGCGGTGTTCGGCTCCGGCCATGTCGTCCGGCGGATACATGGGGCCCAAGATGTCGTCGCCGGGCACGCGGCGGTAAAAGGCGGCGATAAGGCGGGTGAAGCCGTCTTCGCCGATGGTGGAGTAGAGCTGATCTTCAGTCATTTAAGCGAGCAAATCGGTATAAGTGGCGGCGTTGAAGCCAACGATGAGCGTCTTGCCGCAGCGGACGGTGGGGGCGCGCAGATTGCCGGTGGGCCCCAGCATGAGGCTAAGCAGGGTGGCATCGTCAGGGTTCTCTTTTTTGATGTCGACGTGAACGATCTTCTTTCCTTTGGCCACATAAAGCTGTTCGGCGGCGCGAGCCAAGGCCAAGGCCTCCGGCCCGGCGAGGGTCTTCTTCTTGGCGTCCACCTGTTCGGTGGTCGCAATCTGGTGGGACGCAAGAAACTCCTGCGTTCGGCCGCAACTGGTTCAACCAGCGCGATGATAACTCCAGTCGATTTTGGGCATGAATTTGATTTTCGCAGAAAAAGTTTCTGCAGGTGAGCGTTGGCCGGAGGAGTTTGCGCGGCCGTATCAGGCGGAGCGGGCGTGGGGAGCGGGGGCTGGTCTTGCTGGCTGGGACTTGGGTGGTTGGGGAAGCGGGAGGTGGTGCGTGGGGACGGGGGTGATGCGGTCGGGGCCGAGGATTTTGGTG
>JAYVUQ010000919.1:0-9985 GCA_043787785.1 Bryobacteraceae bacterium | reverse complement strand
TTGCGTTCAGAACCGGGGCATACCAGTCTGCGGACGCGGGGGCCGCGGGCGAGGAGCACAGGAATCAAGTGGCGGCCCATGTAGCCGGTGGCGCCGGTGAGGAAGACGGGAGCCACAATTCAGAGGATACGTGACGTGCCGCCAGTTAGATTCTTGCGAAATAGAGGGCTTCGATATTGAGAGTCGCTTGCGAGCCCAAGTTGCGGACTCGGCGGCTCGTTGGGCAGGCTTCGGCGGTCTCGAAGCCGGTCCGATGGGTTTAAGCTTGCGTGGCGTGATTCAGACGGCTCTAAGTGCAAAAAGGCGGGAGCCAACGCTCCCGCCCTTTTTCCGCCTGAATAAAGACCTAAGCCTGTTCTTCGCCTTCTTGCTGTTGCTTGAGCGTCTCTTCCTTGCGCTGGGCCCGTTCCGCCGCGCGCTTGACGAGTTCGCTGCCCACGAGTTCGAGCATACCCAACTCGGCACCGTCGCCTTTGCGGGGTCCCAGGTGGGTGATGCGGGTGTAGCCGCCCGTGCGTTGGCCGAAGCGCGGTCCGAGCTTGTCGAACAGCTTCTTCACCGAGTCCGGACTGAGCAGGAAACTGGCAGCGCGGCGGCGCGAGTGAAGCGTGCCCTCCTTGGCCAGGGTGATCATCTTCTCCACTAGCGGCTTGACGGCCTTGGCTTTGGTCACCGTGGTGACGATGCGCTCTTCATTAATCACGCTTGTGACCATGTTGCGCAGGAGCATTTTGCGGGCGCCTGTATTGCGCTTAAGTTTGGATCCACCGTATCGATGTCGCATATGACTTTCCTAGTAACTATCTCCCGATGACGATCCGCCGGGAGGCAGGATCAGACGTCCCGTCGAGTCGGGCTTCATGCCAAAGCCGAGGCTCAGGCTCTGCAAAATTTCCTTGATTTCATTGAGACTCTTGCGGCCAAAGTTCTTCGTGCGCAGCATTTCGGCTTCGCTCCGTTGCACCAGGTCGCCGATGGTCTGAATGTTGGCGTTCTTCAAACAGTTGTACGAACGGACGGAAAGTTCGAGTTCTTCGACCGACCGGTTCAGGACTTCGTTCATCTGCGTGGAGCCACGCTCGGCTTGCTCCTCCACCACTTCGGGGGTTTCCTCGAAGTTGATGAAGATCGACATGTGATCCTTGAGAAGCTTGGACGCCTGGCCAATGGAATCCTGCGGCGAAATCGCGCCGTTGGTCCAGACTTCGAGCGTCAACTTGTCATAGTCGGTCATCTGCCCCAGGCGGGCAGACTCAACCGCGTAATTCACCTTGCGCACCGGCGAATGCACCGAGTCGATCGGAATGTAACCGAGCGGAAGGTCTTCGTCAAAATTGCGATCGGCCGAAACATAACCCCGGCCCATGCGTAGGCGCATTTCAATCTGCAGCTTGCCGCCTTCGCCCACCGTCGCTACGTGCATCGTGCGGTCGAGCACTTCGATGTCGTGGTCGACTTCGATTTGGCTCGAGAGCACTTCGCCGCCGCCAGAGACGTTCAAGCGCACGGTCTTTGTGCCCTCGCCCATCATCTTGAAGGGGATTTGCTTCAGGTTGAGGATAATGTCGGTGGCGTCTTCGACAACGCCGGGAATCGGAGAAAATTCGTGTGCTACACCCTCGATGCGGACCGCCGTTATGGCCGCCCCCTCAATCGAGCTGAGCAAAATGCGGCGTAAGCTGTTGCCAATGGTGGTTCCGAATCCACGCTCGAACGGCTGGGCATTGAAGCTGCCGTACCGTTCGGTGAGCGTTTCCGTGTTCGCAACTAGACGCTTGGGCTTTTGAAAACCTTTAAACATATCTCGGGCTCTCCTTTCCTGGGGCCTAACAAGACTACTTGTTGTACAACTCGACGATCAGCTGTTCGTTGAGTTGGATCTGAACGAGTTCGTCGCGGCGGGGGATCGACAGGACCTTGGCCTTGAAGTTCTCGCGATCCACTTCCATCCAGTTGGGGCTGGGGGCATGGGCAGTAGTGTCGCGCGCGCCGACGATGGTGGGATTCTTCTTGCTCTTCTCCGCCACTTCGATCACGTCGTTGGGACGAACCATAAATGAAGGAATATTGCACTTCCGGCCGTTGACCGTAATGTGGCCATGGCGGACAATCTGGCGGGACTGGTTACGGCTGGTGCCGAAGCCGAGGCGGTAGATCACGTTGTCGAGCCGACGCTCGAGCATGTTGATCATGTTGTCGCCGGTGACGCCCTTGGTGAGCGAGGCCTTGTGAAAGATGTTGCGGAACTGCCCTTCGAGCACGCCGTAGTAGCGCTTGGCCTTCTGTTTTTCGCGCAGTTGGAGACCGAAGCCCACAATCTTGGGCTTCCGGGCCTTGCCGTGTTGTCCAGGAGGGAAATTGCGCTTCTCGATGGCGCATTTTTCGGTGAAGCAACGCTCACCTTTCAGGAACAGTTTCATTGCCTCGCGCCGGCAAAGCCGACAAACGGGGCCATTATAACGAGCCATAGATCTAAGAACCTTCCTACGAACGATTAGGCTGCTTCCTCAAGGAAACAAGCCGAAGTGCCCCGGCTTCTGATGCCGATTGGGCTTGAAGGTGCAGTTTACGCCGGACTCCCGTGAGGAGAAGGCTTCGTCCTGCTTGCCTAAACAAAAATTGGAATCAACCGCCTCAGATCATACTCTACGGCGCTTGGGCGGACGGCAGCCGTTGTGCGGGATCGGCGTATAGTCCCGAATTGATTTTACCTCAATTCCGGCGGTCGAAAGAGCACGTACGGCGCTCTCGCGCCCGGCGCCGGGTCCAGAGACCCGTACTTCCACCGAACGCATGCCGGATTCCTTCGCCTTGGTGGCGGCGGTGAGCGATGCTTGCTGCGCTGCGAAGGGAGTTCCTTTGCGCGAGCCACGGAAGCCGAGCGAGCCGGCGCTCGACCAGGAGAGCGTGTTGCCCGTCGTGTCGGTGATCGTAACGATCGTGTTGTTAAAGGAAGCCTGCACGTTGACAATACCGTACGGTACGTTCTTCTTCTCTTTTTTCTTGAACTGCTTTTTCTTACTACTTTTGGCCGCTGCTTTCGCCATGTCCGGTGATCCTTCTTACTTCGTAACCTTTTTCTTGCCCGCCACGGTGCCCTTTCGCGGTCCCTTGCGGGTGCGCGCGTTGGTGTGGCTGCGTTGGCCACGTACCGGGAGGTTGCGGCGATGGCGCAGCCCACGATAGGCGCCCATTTCCATCAACCTTTTGATGTTCATCGAGATTTCCTTACGCAGGTCACCTTCAATGGAGCCTTCCGACTCGAGGAGGGTACGAATGTGATTCACCTCTTCCTCCGTCAGGTCGGCAATCTTCTTGTTGTGATCGATGCCACAACGGTAAAGGATAGACTTCGCCCGCGTGCGGCCGATGCCAAAAATATAAGTGAGACCGATTTCCGCTCGCTTGCGGGGGGGTAAGTCAACGCCAACAATACGCGCCATATTCTTATACTTTCCTTATTAACCTTGCCGCTGCTTGTGCTTCGGATTGGAGCAAATGACGCGCACGACGCCATACCGGTGGACGATCTTGCACTTGTCGCAAATGGGCTTTACGGACGCTCGAACTTTCATGACTGCCTAATCCTCTCAATAACTAATAACCGCTGTCGTCTGGCTAGAGAGCCCTGACGATCCGGCCCCGCGTTTTGTCATGCGCGGCCAACTCAACCAAAACCTTGTCGTTCAGCCGGAGCCGGACGAAATTCGCCTGCTGCGCTCCTGCTGCGTGCCCAATCACCTGGGCACGATTCACTTCCAACTCCAACCGGAACGTAACGTTCGGCAGCAGTTCCACTACGGTCGCGACGAACTGGGTCTGGTTAGCACCCAAGGGCCGTTCTCCGTAATGGCTACCGTGTGCTCGAAGTGGGCCGAGTTGCGCCCATCCTTCGTCACCGCCGTCCACTTATCCGACAGCACGTGGCAATCCGGAGATCCGGCATTCACCATCGGCTCGATCGCCAAAACCATACCCGGCTTCAAGCGAGGGTTCTCGCTATTCCGGTCCACGTAGTTGGGTACCTGCGGCTCTTCGTGCATCGACGTCCCGATGCCGTGGCCCACAAATTCCCGCACTACCGAAAATCCATGCCGCACCACGTGGTTTTCCACGCTGCCCGAGATATCGAAGAGCCGGTTGCCGGGCTGGGCCTTTTCAATGGCCAGCTCCAAGGCTTCCTGGGTCACCTTCAACAACTTCTCATTTTCCGGGGAGATCGCTCCCACGGCGATGGTCGTCGCCGAGTCGGCGTAGTAACCATCGATACTCACCGCCGTATCCACCGACAGAAGGTCGCCTGTTTTCAGTACCCGCTTCTTCGACGGCATGCCGTGTATAATCTCGCTGTTCACCGAGGTGCACAACACGTTCGGAAACTTCGCATTCGCGGCCGCACTATAGTAGCCTTTAAAGGCCGACTTGGCGCCTGCGTCCTGCATCATCTTTTCCGCCGTCACTTCGAGATCGTACGTCGTCACACCTTCCTTCACCATGCCTCGCAGCTCGTCAAGGATCTGGGCAACCAATAATCCGCTGCGGCGCATCTTTTCGAGCTCCGCCATACTTTTCCGGATAATCATCTACCGCGATATTCCTCTATCAACTGCCGTACCTGTCGCGCAATCGCCTCGGGAGGCGCATCACTCGCTTCTACCTCGTGCAGACTTCCGTCGGCCCGAAAATACTCGATCAGTGGACGCGTTTGCGCGTCGTATCCTTCGAGCCGCTTCCGAATCACCATTTCCTGGTCATCCGTGCGAACCACCAAGTTCGCCCCTTCAATATCGCATCGTCCAGCAACCATGGGAGCCCGCGAAAGCAAGTTGTACAATGTCCCACATTGCGGACATTGTCGGCGCGCTGTCAATCGGCCTACTAACTTATTGTAGTCCACCGCTAGATGGACCACCAAATGACCGATCGCCCGGGCAGCCAACAGCCACCCTAAGTTCTCCGCTTGCCCTAAGGTTCGCGGAACGCCATCCAAAATAAACCCTTGCTCACAGTCGGGGCGACCAATGCGCTCCTCGACCATCTGATTCACCAACTCGTCCGGGACCAGTTGGCCATTCTTCATCATCGCCATCACCCGCCGGCCGATCGCATCCTCTGCCGCGATATGCTCGCGAAGGATGTCTCCCGTCGAAATGTGGGCGAAGCCCAATTCCGAAACCAGCACTTTCGCCTGCGTGCCCGTGCCCGAGCCTGGCGGCCCGAACAATATCAGCGCAAACGCACCCGGCGCATACGCAAAGCCTAGGGCCTCTACGCGTACACCCAGCTGACCCTCTTCCTCGGTTTCTCCGGCGAGTTTGCCCGCTGAAGAACCCCGTCGAATTTCTTCCAAGACCCGGTCCTTTTTTCTACCGCCGCCTCAAAAACTCTTACCCGTAACAGCCGGTAGGCCGCTACTGTCCTAGCCACTTGTCCTAGCCACCGCTCCGGCGACCGCGGATACGGCCAGCCCGAGGCGTAAACCCTTCGTAATGACGCATGATCAGCTGCGCCTCAATTTGGTTTACGGTGTCCATGGCCACACCCACTACGATCAGCAGGGAAGTGCCGCCAAAATAGAAATTGACGCCCAAACCATCCAGCAGCCATCGCGGGAAAGTTGAGTCGATAAAATTGCCGATCAACGGCAGACGCTGCAGTTTAATGCCCGCAATCATGATTTCAGGAAGCAGCGAGAGAACCGCAAGATAGAGGCCGCCTACGACGGTGATGCGGGTGAGGATGCGGTTCATGAAGGCGGCTGTGTTCGGACCCGGTCGGATGCCAGGGATAAAGCCGCCATGCTTACGCATGTTATCTGCCGCTTCGTTCGGATTGAAGATAATCGAGACGTAGAAGAAGCAAAAGAAGACGATGAGCAGCGTGTAGAGGATGAAGTAAAGAGGCTGTGTTTGCCCAATCGCGCTCAACAAGCCGCTAAAGAAAGCGTTCTTGCGGACCCAGTCGATCTGCAAAGCCGATTGGGGAAAGGTCAACAGCGATTGGGCGAAGATCACCGGGATCACACCACCGGCGTTTACCTTAAGCGGCATATATGTGGATTGGCCACCCATCATGCGGCGGCCGACAACGCGCTTCGCATATTGAATGGGGATGCGGCGCTCGCCGCGTTCCACCAACACCACCATCGCAATGACGGCGATCATCACCAGAAGAATGACGATTACATGGAGTGCGCTCCATTGACCGATCACGACGTTATTGTAAATTTCACGCATCGCATTGGGTAAGCCGATGACGATGCCCGTAAAGATGATCAGCGACATGCCATTTCCGATACCGCGTTCGGTGATCTGCTCACCCAGCCACATGATGAAGGCCGTGCCCGTGGTGAGCGTGATGATCGTCATCAGCGTGAAACCGAGGCCGGGGTTGATCACAAAGCCGCCACCCATGGCACCCTTACCTGCCGATTGCAGCAGGCCAGCGATCGCCGCCGATTGGAACAAAGCCAAGGCCACCGTTAGGTAGCGAGTCCACTGAGTGATTTTGCGGCGGCCAAGCTCGCCTTCCTTCGACAGCTTTTCGAGCGTCGGAACCACCACAGTCAAAAGCTGCAGGATAATCGAGGACGTAATATAGGGCATGATGCCCAAGGCAAAGATCGTCAAACGGCGGAACATGCCACCCGAAAACAGGTCCATGAACCCGAACAAGGTGCCTTGCGCTTGCTTGAAGAAATCTTCCAGCCGGTTGGCATCGATTCCCGGAGTGGGAATATGCGCGCCCAGCCGGTAGATCGCGAGCATCGCGAGCGTAAAAAGGACCCGGTTCCGGAGATCGGGAATCCGGAAGATATTCGCTACCGCTTCGAAAAACTTTGCCATGCGATTAGAGCCTTAAGCTTACTTTGACTTCTTCTTCTTGGCTTTGGCCTTTTCAGGCTTAACAGCCTTGACGACCGCCTGGCGGTTGTTCGCCTTCTTGACCGCCTTGGCCGGACGCGCCGCGATTTCAGCATCCGTCGCCGGACCGGCGGGGCGAACGAGGATCATATTCACCGTGCCCCCTTGGGCCTTGATCTTTTCTTCCGCCGTCTTCGAGATCGCCACGACGCTCACCGTGATCTTGCGGGTAATCTCGCCCGTGCCCAGGACCTTCAAGCCCTTGCCGGCCTTTTTGATGACGCCCATCTTCTTGAGAGTGGCCGAATCGAAGGCATCGCCCTCAAGTTCGTTCAGTTCACCCAGATTGATGATCGAATACTCTTCACGGAAAGGATTGGTGAAGCCACGCTTCGGCATCCGGCGATGCAGCGGCATCTGGCCGCCTTCAAAGCCGCGCATACGCGAATAGCCGGAAATCGACTTTTGCCCTTTGGCACCGCGTCCCGCAAACTTGCCGCGCCCGGAACCCATACCTTGACCGACGCGCCGTTGCTTCTTAACCTGCCCTACCGGCTTTTTTAGTTCACTAAGATTCATCTCTTGCTCCGCCTATTCGACAATCCGCAACAGGTGCGGCACCTTGAGCACCATGCCCCGAAACCCTGGGGTATCCGGCTTTTCCACGGTCCGCATCAGCGTTTTCAATCCGAGCGCGCTCACAATGCGCTTATGCGCTTTGGGCGTGCAAATCATGCTGCGATAGTATTGGATTTTGATGGTGGCCGCCATAGCGTCTTCTTCCTTCGTTTTCTCTCTTTAGGCCTGTAGCTTGTCGATGGTCAGGCCGCGCATTTCGGCCACTTCGGCCTTGTCGCGTAATTGCTCGAGCGCGTTGATCGTTGCCTTCACCACGTTGTGCGGATTGTGCGAGCCCAAGCTCTTGGTAAGTACGTTCGGAATTCCCACTGCCTCAATCACCGCGCGGACCGGGCCGCCGGCGATCACACCGGTACCTTGACGTGCCGGCTTCAAGAGCACTTGCCCCGTGCCGAACTTACCGATTACCGGATGCAGGATTGTATGCTCCAGGGTGTTCACACGGCGCAGATTCTTTTTGGCCGCCTCGATACCCTTTTTGATCGCCGAGGGTACTTCTTTCGCCTTGCCCGTGCCAAAGCCCACGACCTTGGCGTTCGCGTCGCCAATCACCACCAGCGCGGAAAAGCTCATGTTCTTACCGCCCTTCACCACTTTGGTGACGCGATTGATCGAAACCACTTGTTCTTTTAGGCTGAGCGTGCCCACGTCGATTTTCTTTTTCGGAATAAACGCCATGTATGTCCTGCTCCTACCTTAAAATTCTAGTCCCGCTTCGCGCGCCGCATCGGCTAACGCTTTGATCCGGCCATGATAGAGGAAGCCGCCGCGGTCGAACACCACTAGCTTGACACCCTTTTCCTTAGCCCGCTCCGCCAACATCGCTCCCACGGCTTTCGCCCCGGTGATGTTGCCGCCATCTTTGCCACCCTTCGACTTCTCAGCCGTACTGGCGGCACACAGCGTGCGCCCCGATTTGTCGTCGATCACCTGCGCATAGATATGCTTGGTACTGCGGAATACGGCCAACCGTGGCCGCGTGGCCGTTCCGGCGACCCGGCGGCGAATGCGAGTATGAATCCGCCGACGAATTTCGTCTTTGTTGATCTGTTTGACCATGAAAGTTGTCCTTAAGTAACCGGCTTACTTGCCGGCGGCCTTTCCGACCTTCTTACGCAGCACTTCGCCCGTGTAGCGAACGCCCTTTTGTTTGTAGGGGTCCGGCTTGCGCAGCGCCCGCATGTTCGCCGCCGTCTGGCCTAACGCCTGACGGTCATGGCTGGTGAGTACAATGTGCGTCTGCTTGTCGACCTTAATGTCGACCCCATCCGGCAACATGAATTCGATCGTATGCGAATAGCCCAGCGAGAAAATCGCCACTCGGCCCTTCACATCGACGCGATAGCCAATTCCGACAATGTCGAGTTCGCGCGTGAAGCCGGTGCTCACACCGACGACGGCGTTGGCCGCCAAGGCCCGCGTCAGACCGTGAGCGGCCGAGTGCTTGTCGCTCTCCCGCTTCACTTCGAGGACGTTGTTGTTGTTCTCGATCGTGATTCCCGGTTGAATCGGCACCACCAGCTTACCCTTCGGGCCTTCGACCTTCAGGTCCTTACCGATGATCACCTTCACTCCGGCGGGGAGGGGGATCGGTTTTTTTCCAATTCTCGACATAATGTTCTTTTACGTGTATCCCGTGCTTTCTATAAAAGGAGCAGTTCTACGACGTTCACTTTCTTTTCAGTCAACCGAAAAAGTCTAATAAACCTGGCAGAGGAGTTCGCCGCCCACGCCTTGTTTGCGTGCCGCCGCGCCCGTCATCACACCACGCGGCGTGGTGAGGATGTTAATCCCCAACCCGTTCAGCACACGCGGAATCTCTTTCGAGTTTACGTATACCCGGCAACCCGGCTTCGATAGCCGGACCAGCTTCGAAATCACCGGCTCGTTGGCGGGCGTGTACTTCAAATAGATGCGCACCATTTTGCGCGCACCCTCATCCGCCATTTTGAAGTTCATGATGTAGCCTTCTT
This sequence comes from Bryobacteraceae bacterium, assembly GCA_043787785.1. GTDB lineage: Bacteria > Acidobacteriota > Terriglobia > Bryobacterales > Bryobacteraceae > JALHNI01. Next base: position 510 of record JAYVUQ010000919.1, on the reverse strand, counting down.
CTTTAAGAATGCGGGCGATTTCCATCTTGAGCTTCGATGCCGGAACGTCCACCTTCGCGTGCCGGGCGCCAATGGCGTTCCGTACCCGGGTGAGCATATCGGCAATTGGATCCGATGTAGCCATCTGTGTCTCCTCGAAATTCCTTACTTATACTTCTGGCGAGTGGGGCTTACCAGCTCGACTTCACGACACCCGGGATCTCGCCGAGTAACGCCAATTGCCGAAAACAGATGCGGCAGAGCTTAAACTTCCCAATGAATCCACGCGGACGGCCGCATCGCTGGCAGCGATTGCGGAGCCGGCAGGCAAACTTCGCCTTCTTGCCCGCGAGATGCGCCTTCGCAATCGCGGCGGCGAATTTCCGGTCCTTGGCTTCTTTTGCGGTAGTGGCCATAATATATCCCTTCGCCCTACTTGTTGAACGGCATGCCGAATTGCTTCAAGAGCGCCAGGCCCTCGGCATCGGTCTTCGCCGTCGTCGTAATCGAAATATTCATGCCCTTCGTCTT
>JAYVUQ010000918.1:0-3371 GCA_043787785.1 Bryobacteraceae bacterium | reverse complement strand
CCGAGCAAAGTTCTGTCCTTCCAGATACAGGCCCACGGCCACCAGCGGCATCATGGGTAACATCAACCGGACGCTGGGACTAAAATTCCAACCGCAGAGCAACGCGGCGAGCAACGCGCAGAAAACCGGATAGCCGCACATGCCCGTCCGCCGGGCCCAACGAACTCCGCCGGTCACCACCGCGGCGGCCACTAGAATCGAAAGAAAGCGGCCCAGAATCGACTCTGACAAATCGTGCAGTACCAGTGACCCGGCAGCCCCACAAAGAGTGACTAAGTTAGCCGGGATAATTTCGGGCAAAGCGGCGAGCCCACCGCTTTGTAAGTGGTACCCAATATAGTCAGTGTAGTAAGCCAGCACGCTATGGCCGGCAGCGGACTTATGCTGGCTGCTCCAGATCGCCCAAAGCCCGACCGCCGGTAGCACTGGCCCGAGAAACCAAGCTGCGCCACGCCAATTGCGTTTCGACAGTAAGTCCATCAACACCGCCGGCACAATCAGTATTCCCGCTGACTTAGTCAAATAGGCGGCAGCCGTCAGTAAACCTGCCACCAATAGCCAACGCGAGCCCTTACCCAGCACCACGAACGTCGCCAGCACCAGCACCGCGAACAGGTAGTCCGCCGTAGGGATCGCCGCCCAGAAAATCACCAGGGGACTCAGGGCCAGAAATGCGGCGAGCCCCGCGCTCTCTACCCACGAGAATTGCGCCCAGCGGAAAAGTGCCGCCGCCAGCCAGATGAAGGCCACGAACACTCCGGCCTCAAAGAACGCCACCGCGCCCAAGTGCTCCGGGAACTTAGGATTCAGCGTCCAGATGGGTGAAAGCAGCCGGGGAAGCAGGGGTTGGTATTTCGTCTGGTAAGGTTCACCCGGCAGACTCAGGATGCGAAAACCACGCCCCTCGCTGAGCGACTTAGCATTGATCCACAGCAGGCCATCGTCCTGGTACATCCCAAATTGGGGCACTTGCAGGTCCGCCAGCAGCAGCCACAGCGCCGGCGTCACCGCCAGTAGCAGGATCACCAACGCGAGACTCCGCCTCGAAGACATCGGATAAGCTATCGGACTCGCCACAGCGGCACTTTAGCCCACCGCCGCTCTAACGCTACACTGCAAGCAGCCCTTATGCGGACGATCATTCGCCTTTCCGAAGGTCCGCTCGCCCCGCTGCCCGCGCCAGCGAAACCGAATACCGCAAGTGCGACGAGTGTGTGGACGAATCGTTACTGTGCTACCCGCATGGTGATGCGGGAGGTACGCGACGCCATGGCTGGCATTCTCGACGTCACTGATGTTCTATATCTGGCTGTTCTCTGTCGCCCCTCTCGACCGTGAGGTACCACCCACCATCTCGCTCAGTTCCCACACGTAATCGCGCAGGCTCTCCGATTGTGATGAGAGTTCGCCCGCGGCGGAGGCAGTCTCCTCGGCGCCTGCCGCGGTCTGGTGCGCCACTTGCTCCACCTGGGAAATTGACTGGCTCAGTTGTCGCACTCCGAGCGCTTGTTTCTGGTTACCCGAGCACAGTCCGGTTATCAGGATATCCACCTGGGCCGTATCCTGGGTGATCGTCCGGATGGAGCCTGCCACCTCGTCCACCGTTTGGCGGCCGTTGCGGGTGAGGGCAATCGATTCTTCAATCAGCGCCGTAGTCTCCTGCGCGGCCTGCGCGCAGCGCTGGGAAAGCCGGCGCACCTCGTCGGCGACGACCGCGAACCCAAGCCCGTGTTCGCCCGCCCGCGCCGCTTCTACCGCCGCATTCAGCGCGAGGATGTTGGTCTGAAAGGCAATTTCATCAATCGCCTTGATGATCGTAGAAATCTTTCCACTGGAGGCTTGGATCGCCGCCATCGCTGCCACCATTTGTTCCAACGAATGACCGGTCTGGACGAACCTCTGGCCGGTGGTCGTCACCAACTTGGCAATCGAGCGGGAACTGTCTCCTCCCTGTGTTGCCATCGCACTCAACTCTTCGCTCGATGCTGCCATCTCTACCAGCGTTGAGGATTGCTCCGAGGCGCATTGGGCAAAGGATTGACTCACGGAGTTGATTCGCGAAGCCGCCACCGCCACCTCCTGCGCTCCCCCCCTCACACCTTCAACCACCCGGGTCAGCACGCCCGTCACTTGCCGCGTCACCCACCATGCCACCAGACAAGTCAGTAAAATCGCACTCCCTGTCGCCAGCACCGCCTCCGCTCGCAACCGCGTGTAATGCTCAACCCTTCTGTCCAGCAATCCATCCAGTTCGGTTACCGCCACTTCCCATAGTTCTGCATTTGCCTGCCAGGTCCCATCCGTCGCCGCCAGTAATTCCCCCCGCGCGATGTCCACGCCCGGCGAACCCATTTTTGTTAACACCGCTAGTAGATGTTCATTCGCGCGAACATACGCTGGCATGGCCTCCGGCATCCGTCGCTGCAAGCTGTCGCTGGTTCCGTAAAAATTCTGGTCCTCAGTAAGACTAGTTTGGAGGTCGGTCGTGATGCGGCTGAAGTCCGCCTCTTTCAGCAAGGCCGCAAAGACGGCAAATTCCACTCGGCTTCTCTCTGCGGCATCCCCCCTACCCCGCGCTTCCAGGGCTTTCGAGCGTATCGCCGCCACCCGGTCTTGCGCCTGCGGCAATACTATGGCCGTCGCATCCATCAAATAGTAACTATCCAGGTCCGGATCGAGAATCAGCCCCGAGGTATCGCCGACGTGCGTGATCATCATTCGCGCGTCACTGATTAAATGCGCATGTTGCTGGGTTAGCTGTTCGGCACTCAAAGAACGTAGTTCCGCCTTCAGACTGCTCCATTCCCGTCGCAACGTCGCCAGGGTAAAATGCTCGCGATGCCGCGCGGCCAATTCCTCCCGGCCAAACTGCAAGTCCGCGCCCAGCCGGCCGTCCACTTCGCCTAGCGCGGCCAACATCGCCTCAATGCGTTGCTGTGTTTCGCCCAGTGGCTGTTGTGCGGCCGCGTTGCCCTTCTGGCTCTCCCCCGCCCACTCACTGTGTCGCGCCAACTGCACCAACAACTGCGTTAATGGCCGCTGATAGGCGTTCCCCGCCTGTTCCAAGCGCGCCGCCCGCAAACTGGCACTATTGCCGGCAACAACGAAGCCCAGCGCTACCGCCACGGGCAGAGCGAATAACCCGCAGATCGCGGCGATCTTACGCCCCAGTGTCAACCGAGCAAACCTAGTCATCACTTGTACCTTTCGCGGACAGCGGTTGTCCCTTCCATACCGTAGTTATCGGCCGCCCAGCCGGGTTTGTGAACTTGGTTGCTGTGTGCTCTGCCGTGGGGCATCCTAAAAACGACAAGTTAGTCGGATTTGCTCTACCCCAAAAATAAAAAGCTGCAAGCCTAGCCGCCGTCGTT
>JAYVUQ010000917.1:0-1921 GCA_043787785.1 Bryobacteraceae bacterium | reverse complement strand
GCTCGTTACGATCCGGCCACCGGCAAGCTCGACGCCATGCTGGGTACCGGGCAGAATTCCACCCATATGGTGGAAGTAAGTAAGGATGGCCGCGAGATTTACACGGCGAACATCGCTTCCAGCACGATTTCGATTTTTGCGAACCCACCTGCCTTTACCCAAACGGTTATCGCTGTCGGCAAGGGGCCTGAGGGCTTTGACCTTTCCGCCGACGGCAAAGAGCTTTGGTGCGCCAATTCGCAGGACGGCACCGTCTCCGTCATTGATCTCAAATTCAAGCAACTAACCGAGACCTTCGACGTGGGCACCAAGCGCTCGAACCGCTTAAAGCTCACGCTGGATCGTAAGTACGCCTTAATCTCCGATCTTACCAGCGGCGAGTTAGTCGTCGTCGACGCGGCTGCGCGTAAGGTCATCAAGCGCATCGCCGTCGGCAAAGCGCCCGAAGGGATTCTGCTGGATCCCAGCGGTACCCGTGCCTTCGTCGCCGTCTCCGGCGACAATCACATCGCCATTTTCGATCTCAACACCCTTACCGTTACCGGTCGCCTCGAAACCGGAGCCGGCCCCGATGGCATGGCCTGGATCCGCTAGAGCTCGTTTAAGGCGCGCCCAGCGGACTCTCCGGGCAGCCCTCGGTAACCACCGTGTAACTGATCCCGCTAATCTTCCAACCGCTCGCCGTCTTCACCAAGTCCACCGCATCAATCCCGCAGTGTGTCCGCGCGCCATCGCGGTGAAAGTCATAGCGTGCCCACAGCGTCGCCATGCGTCCATCCACCCGCACCTCTGGCTTCCACATCCGTTCCAGGATCTTGCCCTTGATCGTGGGCAGCCGCTCCGCAAACTGGGCCAGTGTAGTCGACGCCCCGGGCTCGGCAGCCGCCCGAAGCACGAACACCCGCCCCTCCGGCACCGTGATCGACGCCGCCGCCGCGCCGTCGTGTGCCGCCATGGCGTCAAAAAGCTTTTGCACCGTTGCCACCACTTGCTGTTCGTCTGGAGATACCGCGAGGAGAAAGAGAAATAGCCACATGTCCACGATAGTAACAGTGCTGATGGCGGGAGCCAGTCGAAGTCGAATCGACCAACGCGCCGTTGAGGACGTTCATCGGTTTTGAAGACCGAGCCTACCACCGGGTAAGATTGGCTCCCAACCAGATTCTAGCAGGCCTAAGGCCGAAGGCTCATCCGGCCGATAGACCGATGTGGTGCAGGAACAACCCGAGCGCATCCTCGTGCTGATTCCGGTCTTCAACGACTGGGAAGCGGCGCGGCACGTCGTCTCCGCCCTCGACCAGCAAGTGGAGGCCGCGAATTGGTCCGTCCTACTGCTGGATGATGGCTCTACCGATGCCCGGCCCGAAGATTTTACCCGTGGCACACAGAACTTGGCCCGCGTCAGCGTGCTGCGGCTGCGAAGAAACCTCGGCCATCAGCGGTCGATCGCTATCGGCCTTACCGAAGCCTCCCAACTCGCTCCCTCGGCCATCGTCGTCATGGATGGCGACGGTGAGGACTCGCCGGAACATGTCCCGCTGCTGCTCGAGCGTTGGCGGCGGCAGCCGGGACGTATTGTCTTTGCGGAGCGGCGTAAGCGCCTGGAAAGCTTCGCGTTCCGCCTCATGTACCATGCCTACCGCCTGCTGCACTGGCTGCTTACGGGCATCAGCGTTCGTGTCGGCAATTTCAGTGTTGTGCCGGCGGCGGCGCTGCCCGCCCTCTCGGCGAGCCCCGACCTGTGGAACCACTATGCGGCGGCGGTCTTCCGGTTGCGCTGGCCCACGGCGACCTTGCCACTTGACCGCGGTCGCCGCTACGCTGGCCAATCGAAAATGAACTTTGCCGCGCTCTGGGTACATGGCCTCAGCGCCATCTCCGTCTTTGCCGACCTCGCCGGAGCGAGGTTGATGGCGTTGGC
>JAYVUQ010000916.1:0-1879 GCA_043787785.1 Bryobacteraceae bacterium | reverse complement strand
CGCGGATAAAGTCATCGACGTCGCTGGGGCTGATGTTGAGAGGGGGGGAGATGCGGATGACGTTGCCGTCGAGGCCGCCGCGGCCAATCAGAATACCGTTTTTACGCGCGGCTTCCATCAGGCGCAGCGTTTCGGCGGTGGCGGGGACCTTTGTTGCCCGGTCCTGCACTAACTCGATCGCTTGCATGAGGCCCATGCCGCGGACGTCGCCAATGAGTAAGTACTTCTGCTGTAACTCGAGCAGCTTGCCGCGTAGGTAGGCACCGGTGGTGGCGGCGTTGGCGGCGAGGTTTTCCTGCTCGATAAAATCGATGACGGCTTTGGCGGCGGTGGTGGAAATGGGGCCGCCACCGAAAGTGGAAAGCGTGAGCTTCTTGACGCTATTGGCCACCTCGGGCTTTGCCGCCGTCAGACCAATGGGGAAGCCGTTGGCGAGGCCTTTGGCGCTGGTGACCATGTCGGGGACGACGCCATACTGCTGCATGCCCCACCAGTGGTCGCCGGTGCGGCCCCAGCCGGTTTGCACTTCGTCGCTGATCAGGACGCCGCCGTGGTCGCGCACGATCTTGGCGACGATGCCGAAGTACTCTTTGGGCGGCGTGATGAAGCCACCGACGCCTTGGATGGGTTCGGCGATCATGCCGGCGATCTGGCCCGGCGTCGTCGTGCGGATCACCTCTTTCACGTCCTGCGCGCAACGCACGTCGCAACTCGGATAGGTGAGGCCGAAGGGGCAGCGATAGCAGTAGGCATTGTGCGCGAAGGTGATGCCCACTTGCGTGGCTGGGCCCAGGCGCCAGCCTTGGTTACCCGTCAGCGCCATGCCCATCGCTGAGCGGCCGTGGTAGCTGTGCCGCAGGGCGATGATGTCGGACGAGCCCGTGTAACAACGCGCGGCCAGAATAGCCATTTCATTGGCCTCCGTGCCGCTGCAGGTGAAGAAGCTCTTCCAGCCCGGGCCAGGCGCAATGTCGGTGACTTTGCGTGCCAGCGCCGCTTGGGGTTCGGTGGCGAAAACAGTGGAGACGTGCTGCAGCTTGTCTACTTGCGCATGCACGGCGGCATTCACTTGCTCATTGCAGTGGCCCACACTGACGGTAAGAATGCCGCCGAAGAAGTCGAGGTATTGGCGGCCATCGGCGTCCCATACAAACTGGTCCTTGGCCCGGGTAAGCACCAGCGGCTCCTGGAAGTAATGAAAAACCGCGGGGAATAGGCATTCCTGGCTGGCGATGACGATTTCGTCTTTGGTCATGCCCTTTAGTATCCCGCTTCTTTGGGTGACAGGTGCCACCCGAAGACGAGCGACTTGAGACGGTGGCGATTCTCGTACCACTCTCCTCTGCCCTGCGTCGTTGATCGGGTGCTATCCCAATTCAGGCAGTTTCGAACAGGGCTTTGGACCGTTCCGATTGGCGAATGATGCTGAGTAACGTACCTCTCCGCACCGGATTATGAAGTGGCACCGGGACGGTTACCGTGGTGTCTTCGGCCCGCTGCTGCATGATCCGGTGGCTGCCACGTTGGCGGACTGCAACAAATCCGTGCTGTTCGAGAATCTGACAAATCTCCAAGCCTGAAAGGACTCGAAGCCTACCCAATAGGAACCTCGACCTGCGTCACGAACACTTCGTTCTGGAACCGCTCGGAGACTTCGGAAGGGGAAGCCGTCTCGAAGAATAACGTGAGCGCCTCGATCAGGTTGGCCCGCGCTTCCTCAATCGAATCTCCTTGGCTGGCAATGTCGAGTTCTGGACACAAAGCGACGAACCCATCGTCTTCGCGTTCGATAATTGCGGTCATCTGCCGGGCTTGCATCTCTCCTAGCTTATAGCCTCTTTGACGGGTACGTTAGGGACTACTGCCGAGCATGCCATTG
>JAYVUQ010000915.1:0-3071 GCA_043787785.1 Bryobacteraceae bacterium | reverse complement strand
GAAGCGCCAAGCGCGTCTTTCCCACCAAGGGCCGAGGCCCTAAGCGGGGATTTTCCAAGGGGCCGGGCGCGCGGCGAGCCTTTGCCAAGGGGCCAGCGGCAAAAAGGGGATTTTCCAAAGGACCTGGCCCCGAGCGAGTCTTCTCCAAGGGCCCAGGCCCGAAGCGGGGCGGCCCGAAACGCACTGGCCCAAGCCGCCCCGGTCCCAAGGGGCGCGGCCCCCGGCCATCCGGCCCGCGCAGGTGAGCGGGGGGCCCCAGACCTGCCCGGAAGTCGGTCCGCTGCGCGTCCCTCTTCCGGGGCCCGGTCTGGGGAAGGCTGATTAGGGTATGAGTAGAATTTTCTCGCCGCGAAATCGCAATTAGGATTGAAAAGTCCTCCTTCAGGCGGGATCACCGCTAAATGAAAACCAAATCTGGTGCGGGGGTGGGCACCCTCGCGAACCAATTTCTGAAGGAGGACTAAGAGTGAAAATAGTGGCAGAAAACGCGCGGGTCCAGAAGTTCCTGGCCCGGCAGTTAAAAAGTCCGGCGTATCGATGGGACAAGGTGTCGGACCCCAGGCACCGGCGTGGTAGGCGCTGGAAGCGAATGTCGGAACTCTTGAATGCGATGCTTTTGGGATTTGTTTCCGGCTGCGGATCGCTTCGCAAAGTGGAGAGGCTCAGTCGAGGGATGGGGGAGTTCGGCCGAGGTTACGTGACTCGGCGGGTTCCCGATACGACGCTCACCGATCTGATTCCAAGGCTTTTGCCAGAGGAGTTGCGAGAGCAACTCATTTGGCAGCTCAAAGCCTCGTGGCGAAACAAGGAGTTAAAACCGGTAGGACTTCCTTGTGGAGTGGTAACTATCGACGGTAAAGGGCTTGGAGCCTTGACTCATTCGGCGGATGGCACGGCACAGCTAAATCATCGGGAGGATGGGTCAGAGTATTATCTGGCTCGGGTTCTTCGTGCGGTACTGACTTCCGCCGAGTCTCGCCCTTGTCTCGACCAAATGTCGATAGCTTCGAAAACGAACGAGATGGGAGATTTTATTTCTTTCTACGAAAGTTTCCTGGAGGCGTACGGCGATAACAACGACCTCTTTGAAATTGTGGACGTTGATGCGGGGATGACTTCCAAAGCCAACGCCGATCGCATTCACCAGAGTCTGAAAGCCTACGTGATGGCGCTCAAAGGCCCGCAGGCGGAGCTGCTCGCGGAAGCAGAGCGACTCCTGGGGAATCGACGAAAACCAGACGCCGAGACGCTTTGGGAACGGCATCAGGGAAAGCGCATTCAACGGCGATTGTTCGTCACTTACGAAATGGCGGGCTATCACGGTTGGCACAGCCTTCGCCAAGTCTGGCGAGTCGAGCAAGTCTCGGAGTCTCGCGATGGAAAAATCGAGCGAGAAGAACGCTACTTCCTCTCCAGCCTTCCTCGAGGAAGGCTCACCGCAGCGCAGATCCTTCTCGTCGTCAGAGGGCATTGGAGAGTGGAGAACGACTGTTTCTGGTCGCTCGATATGCAGTGGCGAGAAGACTCCGCTCCCTGGTGTACTACCGGGCGGGCTACCGAGATCCTGAGCATCATCCGGCTCATGGCTTACAATCTCGTACAGCAAGCACGCCGAAAACACTTAAGAAAAAAACTCCCCGACGGGCGGCGCGAAGCGCCCCCGCCTTGGGACTCTGTCTTCGCCTGGATTAACCAGGCGTGGCACATTCGAGTGGAGCCTGTTTCCGTCCGCGGATAGTTAGCCCACTTCCGCACCGGGTTTTGGTTTTAATACATTCTACTCGCGCACTTAGACTCGCTTCGGCGTGGCAAGGAATTCCCTCGCGCCAAAAGGTACCTAACCGCGAAAATGCCCCTATAAATATCCGAGCCCGGGCCTACCCGGGCGAGAACCGATCAAATCTGAGGCTTAACCGCCACGCCCCTCGACAACCAAGAGGCCATTCGTAAGATAGAGGATTTGATCGGGCCCACGGTCTACAAGCTTACCACCACCCAGCTACAGGGTGAGTACTTGGCTCCCTTCCAGTTGTTAGCAATTCAAGTCGAACTCTCTTCTCGGGAAAGGACCCGCTACGAAACGGCGATTCAGCGTTTCCGGGAGTGCTACTCGTCGTTCATTCAAGGATCGCCCGAAGCGGCTTGGATCCAGTTTGTTCGCTTTGCCGGTGCGACTCCAGAGGGGCGGATCGCGCTGGCCGCCTGGCACACGGCCCGCAAAGTCCTCCAATATCCGGCCTCCAAAGCGGATGTTTCGGGGTGTTGCCGGAAATTTTGCACCAGAAATGTTCCGGGAAATTCCATTTACGAGTGCATCAGCTGGTCATCACCTTCGGGGGCACTAACCGTTGATTCCTTTTCAAACCTCGAACAGAACCATAAATTCATGAACTGTGATTCAGCCGAAGCGTACCCTTAGGGATAGACTGGCTTGGCCTCACTCGCTCGTAATAGTTTCCGATAAATGCATCGAGTGCCGGTATGTAGAAAAGCTGAAAGTAAGCGCTGGAAGATGTCGTTACGATAAGGCCCATCTGGTCGATTTTTCTCCATCCTGAATGCTGTCCTTCAAGACTGTTGAAGAAAATCCTCCCATTTTCAGCGAGACTGAGCTGAATATAAACCAATAGATCCGTCGCATCTCCTTCCTCGAAAGATACCTTCATCACCAGGTCCCATGATTTCTTTTCCTCTAGGAAATTCACCTTGCCGGTGAAAATTCCGTTCACCTGGAGGAGATTCGGATCCATTCGTTCGGGCTTTCCAAGAATTTCGGCGCTCACCAGCGCGTCCGAAAGATTCTGCGTCCGGACGTCGTCTAGAAAGTGATCGATTGCCTCGGGTGTAGCGAGAGCTAGGAGTCTCTCTCGCGTCACCGTCTTCGGTTTTGCATCGGGGTACCGTTTGGGGACACGGAATGGGGCGTCGGCGACGGACGGAACAGGCTGCTCAACGACAACAACCTGGGTTTGCTCTGTATGTTTTTCGACTTTTTTACTCGCAACAATAGGAGCCATCGGTGGAGTGGTTTGGATGAAGGTGCTTTTCCCAGGCTGAACGCCCGGTTGTTC
>JAYVUQ010000914.1:0-3334 GCA_043787785.1 Bryobacteraceae bacterium | reverse complement strand
ACCGAAGAGGTGTTCGAACTACCTGTGGTTCTGTAGTAGCTTACCGGAATCAGGTTGGCCGGATAGTCGCGGTTGAGCGAGCCGGCCTTGGCGCGCAGGGAAGCCACCCGGTTACCAGGGGCGACGATATCCGGCTTCGCAATATAGTCAATAATGGTGGGGCCTTTGGAGCTATAGCTGGCAATCTGGTCGTCTTCGCGAGCCACGGTGCCCAGCGTCTTCATCGCCCCCACGGTGATGACGCGGGGGTGATTGCCGGGCGACGTGATCAGCCCGTAGCCATGCGTGCCGAAGGTGTTGTCCCGGCCATAATTGCCGGCGGCGACGACCACCACGATGCCGGCGTCGACGGCTCGGTTGACGGCTTGGCCCAGCGGGTCGCTGCGGTAACTTTCCATCACCGGACGGCCGAGCGAGAGGTTGATGACGCGGATGTTGTATTGAGTCTTCAGCGCGATGGCCCGGTTAATCGCGGCGATCACTTGGCTGTCGGTACCGGTGCCGTTCGCGTCCAGCACACGCAGGTTGATGATCTGCGCGGCACTGGCCAAGCCCCGGAACGTCCTGGTGCTGTTCGAGGAACTCGACTCGGTGCCATCGCCGGCCAGGACACCGGCTACGAAGGTGCCGTGGCCATTGGTGTCTTCGCCGTTGCCGCTCTTTTCTCCCGCGATGAAGTTCTCTTCATAGACGATCCGGTCGTTCAAGTCGTTGTGGCCGAAGACGCCGCTGTCGATCAGGGCGATACCGATACCTTTACCGGTGATGCCCGCGGAGAAGGCGACGTTCGAGCGGACGGTGGGCTGGATGAAGTCCAGGTTGGCGGCGACGGGACGGTCGGGGGTGATGTATTCCACGGCCGGGTCGGCGGCCAGAGCGGCGAGTTGGTTGGCGGGGATGTCGTAGAGGACGGGTCCATTCAGGTCGAGCCGTTCGGCGGCTCCGCGAGACAACAGGCGCGTGCGGGCCTTCGCTTTCGTACCCGATTTGAATTGGACGATGACGGCGATCGTCTCTTTGCCAGGCCTGTAGCCCAGACTTTTCAAGTCGGGAGAGAGGGTATCCTGGGCCGGCAGGGTGGCGGATGCGGCCAGGAGGACGAGAGCGGCAGTGAGAAAAAGCTTCATGACGCCAATGAACAAAGCAATCTGCTGGCCATCGGTGCTCGACATTGTTTGCTAGCAGTTACCCGGTGCCCTGCCACTGGGTTGGGACAATCTGGCCGGAGGAACCAGACAATTTGTCCCGTTCCTGGGCCACAATAGTACGGTGAGCCTCCTGGGATTGGAAATTGACGAGTTGCGCGCGGCCTTGGGCCCGCTCACCAAGCTGCATCGGGCCAAGCAGGTCTACCAGGCTTTGTACGCGCAGCGCGTAGCCAAGGTGGATGGCTTGCCGACGGGCCATTTGCAGGAAGCCAGCCGTTACCAATCGAGCGATGGTACGGTGCGCTATTTGCTGGCACTTGATGACGGCAAGACCATTGAGACTGTCTTTATTCCCGATAGCGATCGCGACACCATCTGCATTTCGTCGCAGGTGGGCTGCCCGGTAGATTGCAAGTTCTGCCTCACCGCGCTCATGGGTCTCGAACGCAATCTGACGGCCGGGGAAATGGTCGGCCAAGTGCTCCACGTCATGATGCAGCATCACCTGCGCCCCAAAGAGCGCACCATGAACATCGTCATGATGGGGCAGGGCGAACCGCTAATGAATTTGGACAACGTGCTGAAGGCCACGCGGTTGCTGGTGGATCAGCGCGGCATTGGGATGGGCGAGCGGCGCATTACGCTCTCCACCTCGGGGCTAATTCCAAAAATCGAGGAGATGGGCCGCGCCGCCATCCGCCCGCGCCTCGCCATCAGCCTCAATGCGTCCAGCGAAGAGCAACGACGCGAGATCATGCCCATCACCTATAAATGGCATTTGGCCGAACTGCTCGCGGTTTGCCGGCAGTATCCCCTGCGGCCGAAGGAGTACATCTTCGTCGAGTACGTGCTCCTAGGTGGCGTGAACGATACCGACGCCGATGCTCGGCGGCTAGTGAAGTTGCTTGAAGGCTTGCAGTGTAAGGTAAATCTCATACCGCTCAATCCAGGTCCCGGGATTCCGTTTGTGGCTCCGCTGGAGGAACGGGTGAATGCGTTTCAACTCCTCGTGATGCCCCACGTGCCTTGCTATGTGCGCCGTGCGCGGGGGCAGGACATTTACGCGGCCTGCGGACAGTTGAAGCGGATGTCGGAGTTGGTGGTTCTCAACTAAGCCGCCTGGTTTGGCGCGCGAAGTGATGCTACTCGCGGGACGAGCCGATGGACTCGAGTTCTTTCCACATGTCTCCGTGCTCATCCCACTCCGGCGATTCCCGGCCCGTGATTTGCGATTGCGAGATGTTCATCGTGCCGTGGCCATAGGGACAAATGTATTCCATCTTGGGGCGGCCAAAGAGCGTCGCCCGGCCCCAGGATCCGGTGGCCACCGGCATACGAAGCCGGGTGGCACAGGTGCGGCAGCGGTAACGCTGGTCGGCGAGCGCGGCCCAGCAGAGGCCCAGAATCACCGGCGACCACAGTACGAGAGTAAAAGTCCAATCGAAGTCCGTAGCGTCTTTGGCGAGTGTCTCCTTAGGCACTCGTGACAACTCATAGGTAAGCCAGTTGGTACCCCAGGTAAAACCGGCGATCCCCACGACCTTCGCCACTAGCCAACCCCAATATTTCATGGAATGATTCCCTTCAGGGACCCTACCCCTCAGACTGTTCTATCGGGAAAAAGTTCCCAAAACTTTTGTACTAAAGGGTGAATGCTGAGGGGGAATCGTCATCGGGCGAGGTTGAACGAGTTCCCGGACTTCGTCGCAGGCGTCGAAAGCGCACTCGGCGGCAACTTGCGGTTAGTGTGCTGCCCGAGCTTGAATTCCTGAGCCGGGCACGTAAAATCATGTTGCGAGCAAAGATCAGATTCCAAAAGACATTCATGCGTACTTTGCAAAACTTGGAAAGATGGGCGGGCTGAAAGGCGGTCCAGCCCGAGCGGCTAAGATGTCCCGAGAAGAAAGAAGCGCGAGTGCCCGTGCGGCTGTTCAAGCAAGATGGACAAAGGTAAGGGAGGCGAGCTCTTCAAGATGAACGTCACAATTTGGAGGCCAGCTTATGAAAGTTGAATCCAAGAGGGGTGCCGCAAAGTTTCAGGACGATCAGATTGATGCGCCGCAGCAACTCGTTGAGGCTTACAATCGGATTTTCGTCAGCCCAAGTCCTCAACTCCCTTCCCGAGCGCGGCTTTCAAAGTACAAGACGGTGCAGTCCATTACGACGTATGGAATTTACGACGGGAC
>JAYVUQ010000913.1:0-4911 GCA_043787785.1 Bryobacteraceae bacterium | reverse complement strand
CTGAGACCTACGTTGTTGAAGCCGCGCGCGGCGACAATGCCTCCGCAGGAGGTGCCATGGCTTTGGTTGGCCGTGAGGGGGCTGGGGTCTTTCTCCGGGCCATCGTTGAAGTTGCGGTGGTAGCCGGACTCGGCGGGATAGCTGTTGTCTTTCAAGTCGGCGTGATTGATCTCCAGGCCGTCATCGACAATGACCACGTTGATGCCGCGCCCGGTTATGTAGTCCCAGGCGGCGCCTAGATTGATACCGCCGGCCTCCGGGCCGCCGCTCGCCTCTGCTAAATGCCACTGCTTGGGAAAAAGCGGGTCGTTCACCTCGCGTTGGCGCGGCGCGGAAAAATTGGTGGCCTGCCTGCGTGCCTGCTGTCGAGCGAAGACCGGCATGAACTCCTGCTCCTGGCTGGCCATCCACTGGATGGCGCGCAGCGCCGTGGCGGCATCGGCGTAGGTTTCGATGGTCCAACCGGCGAGCGGCGAGCTTTGTTGGCTCAAAGGCGCGACTACGCGCTTGGCCGGGCTCTTACTGGTGACCGATTGGCCGTCGCGGACGAGGATCTTCTCGGTGAGCCAGCGCTCAGCCTTGCGCAGGCGTTCGGCGCGGGCTGCTGGCGTCATGGTCCGCAGCCGCTCTTCGGCGGGCAGGGCGGATTGGTCAAGGAAGACGATTTTGCCTTCGGTCCGGGCGCTGGCTAAGCGGTAAGCCTGGCTGATGCCGCGATCGAAGAATGTGTAGTTCTCCGGGGCAGTCTGGTCTTGGGCTACGGCGAGCGCGGTAGCTAATAGGAAGAATGATTTAAACATGGGCAGAGTCAGAATACGAGAACGCGACCCCTTTTTTGCTGAGCAATAATCCTTGGCCAGGAAACTTTACTTACTTATTCCATTGAGCATTTAGCGGATAGCCATGGTGACCCCGGGCTGCGAATCGACGCCACCGATCGAGACAATGATGGGGACCGCGGCACCAGTGGGCGCGTTCGCGGGAACCGTTAAATTAAGCTGTAACAGGCCAGGCACCGAGCCGATGGGAGAGGCGGCATTGAGGACGCTGGCCGCTTGGCCGCCAATGGTGACCGTGGGTGCGGCGGTGGGCATTACGGGGGGGCTGAGCGGAATTAAGGTGTTGGCCGAGGCCGACGATGTGGTGCCAATGCCGGTGACATAGAGCACCACGTTTTGTCCCCGAACGGCGGCGTTGGCGCTGGAGTTCATGGTGTAGTCGCTAGTGGCGGCGTTGATGTTGAGCACCGCGGCTTGGCCACGGCCAGAGGCGTCCACGGTAAAGACGGCCGGGTTGGTGGCGACCAACGAAAGGGTCACCGGTTGGCTTGCCACTCCGGCGTAACTGACAATCACATCGGCCGTCGCGCCGGTAATGCCGTAAGGTACGATAGCGCTAACCTGGTTGGCGCTGGTGTAGAGGATCGGCGCGGCCGTCCCGTTGACACTGACGGTGGTGTTTGGTGTGGCTGCCGGGAGGGCGAGGGGTATTTGCGGAGCCGGCACCGTGGGATCGAATAGGGCCAGGGCGGCCGGACCAAGTCCCAGTCCGAAGACGGTGATGATCTCGCCCGGTGAGACCGAGCCTTGCAGGAAGCTACCTGAGTTCACTACGGCAGTAATTTGCGGTTGAGATCCAAAGACCAGGAACTGCCCTTCGTTCGACACACCACCGCCAGGCGCCGGGGTGGTGACCGTCATCCGGAGGATACCCGGGGCGGCGAGAAAGGGGGCCGGGACGGTGGCCAACAGAGCCGAGTCACTGACGAGAGTTACGGCTAAGGCTCCCGTCGTACCAACGGAAGTCGGCGTTCCGGAAAAGGTGCCGGTAGTGGGGTTCAGCGACAGGCCGACGGGCAGGCCGGCGCTAGAAAACGTGGCGGGGCTGCCACCGCCCGTGACATTTACGACGATGGACGACGAGTAAGCGGTGCCGAGCACACCGGCGGGTAAGGGCACGGACGGACCCATGATGCGAGGTAATACGGGCGGAGTGCCGGTGGGGAATACGGTTAGTTTTACCGGCATTTGCGCCCGGGCGGGGAAGGGGAGTGCCGCGTCAACCGCCGCCAGCGAGAAATAGTAAGTTCCCGCGCCGGATGGTGTGCCGGAGAGAGTATTTCCCGAAATGGACAGTCCCGCCGGAAGTGGGCCGATCGCGCTCCAGGTATAGGGCGGCGTACCGCCGGCCGCGTCGAGAGTTACAGCCGTGTAAGCCGAACCCAAGATAGCCCCCGGCAGCGGAGAACCCATCGCGACGCGTAGGTAAGTTGTCGTGGGTGCGTAAACCGGAATGTAAAACGTTTCCGTGCCGGTATTGGTGCCATCGGTGACACTCACTGCGGCACCGGACGTGAAACCAGATACGGCGGCTACCGAAGTGGAGAAATAGTTAGAGCCGGCTAGAGTAACAATACTTTGCGGTGACAATTGTCCTACGCCGCCTGGCCACGTTATTACCACCCGCGGCCGCGCTGCTTGCACCGTCAGCGTGACGGCGAGGGTCAGCAAGGGGTTAGCGGCCGCTTTGCTGTCGATTTTGATGGAGGCCGTGTAGACCTTGGGTGTCAGGCCAGTGGGGTCGGCGGTGACGCTGATCATGTTGAGCAGCCCGGCCAAGGTGATGTTTCCGGTCGGATTTACCTTTAGCCAAGTGCCGCCGGCGACCGAGACGGTCGCGGCAGTGGCGGCGCCGGTGCTCGAGAGAATGAAGTTACTAGTGAGGGCCACGTTGCTGATAATCGGCTCGCCGGTAATGTAAGTAAATGCCAAGGATGCTGGGGACACGGCCAGCGTTGGCGGCGGAGGCGCAACCACCAGGGTGACGGCAACCGTGGCGGTTGGTAGCGGGCTGCCAGTGGTTCCGGTCAATGTGATTGTGGCGGCGTAAGATCCTGCGGGGAGCCCCGTAGGATTGACTTGCGTGCTCAACGTCTGCGGTGCCCGGCCAGACGAGGCGGAAACCAGCAACCACGCGCCCTGATGCGGCGATGGCCCCGTAGTAGCGACTGTAAAAGTGACTCCAGCGGGAGTGCTCTTCACCGCGATCGACTGTGCGGCAGGTAACTTGGCTACGCCGATAGTGTAACTAAATGTAACTGCGGCGTTGTTTACAGAAAGCACCGGTGCGGTCTGCGCCGTCAGGGCTATGACGCCCGTCAATACAAGAAGGGAGAGCCGGAGTGGGTATGAGAGCAGCATAAGTTTCCTACTGGTCCATCGGACGTTCGTGGCCGCGAATCAAGGGCAGATTTAGAAAATGAGGAATTTGCTCATGCCGATGTGGTTTTCACTTAGTATTGTGCGGGTGTTGACAGGCGAAATCACTACGGCCGTGAAATCACCAGACCTACCTCCCCCAAATGAAGTGGCTGATTAGTGAGGAAAAATGTGGCAGGACCAATGCGTCGCATAGACGCTGCTTGTTTGGAAACGGCGGATTGTGCTTCCTTCGCCAAGGCGAGCGGAAAGAATTTCGATACCTGGACTCACGAGAGGGTGGCCCAGAGGGATTCACCGTGAATTTCAGTGAAGTTCTTGCGTGTCATGAAAACTTCATCGACGTCGGCTAAATTGAAGCGCAGGTGCCTACGACGTCGTGCGGCCGTATGATCAACCAATCCGTAACTCGCCCTTACCCCAAACTGTCTGCCTTCCGACTCCGGTGTGCTGGCCGATTTGGAGATAGGGCAGGAACTCGCCTAGTGCCCCGCTATAGGTGGCTTGGCCGATGAAGCCGGAGAGCGGGTGCGTTTGGCCCGTGCGGCTGGACTTGCGCTCGGCGGCAACCTGTTCAATCTGGGAGCTAGATAGTTGGATTTGTCGGGCACGGTGCGCGAAGGCGGGGAAGTCGATTTCGAGGGGTCCGTTTCCGTATTGTTGGCTGAGGTTGGCAATGCGGTCGCGGAGACGGGCGATGAGGGGTTCAAAGAGGGGTTGGGTGATGAGCCCTTCGGCGGCTTTGAGTTCGGTGGGCGTGACGAAGGTTACCGTAACTTGGTTTGCCGGTTGGGGGGCTAGGCTGAGTTCGAGGCTGAGTTCGAGGACCGTGGCTTCCATGCCTTGGAGTTTGGCGCGGCCGCGGCCGGGGCCGAGTCCTTCGCTGGCTAGGCGCCCAAATACGGAGTCGAAGTAGGGCAGGGGCCAGGGGTCGGCGGTGAAGAGGTTGACGTCGAAGTGGAACGGCTGGCCGGGAGCGATTCTTTGGCCATCCAGGTGGGCGGCACGGAAGACGAAGGGGCGGGGAAGGTCGGCGAAGCCGGATGGGCCTCCGGCGACGGGCTTGGGCTCGAAGATGCGGGCGTAGGGGCAGTCTGGCGTGTGTTCCTCGCCAGGGCAGCGGCAGGCTAGATCGCGGAAGAGGTGGCCGAAGGCGCCGCGGAGGATATTGCCGGGCTTGTGAGCGGGGAAGAAGATGGGGTCCTGGGCGAGGAACTGGAAGCGGAGGGGGCGGATGAGGAAAGTCATGGGGGCCCCCTTGCTGATCAGTTGCATATCCAGGTGCCCCAGTGCTAACGCCCTGGGCTAAGCGCGAACTGCCGAAGTGGCGACTTGGCGCAGGACGAAGGGCAGGATGCCGCCATTGCGGTAGTAGTCGGACTCTACGGGCGTGTCGATGCGCACCTTCACCGGGAACTGTTTGATCGAGCCGTCCTTGGCCTTGGCGGTGACGGTGGCTAGAGTGGCGCCGCAACTGGAGACCCCAGCCGGGACGCCAGCGATGGAGTAGCTCTCCAGGCCGGTGAGGCCCAAGCTTTCGCGCGTTTGCCCGGCGACGTATTGGGTGGGCAGGACGCCCATGCCGACCAGGTTCGAGCGGTGGATGCGCTCGTAGCTTTCGGCGATGACGAGCTTGACGCCCAGGAGGCTAACGCCCTTGGCGGCCCAATCGCGCGAGGAGCCGGAGCCGTAC
>JAYVUQ010000912.1:0-3397 GCA_043787785.1 Bryobacteraceae bacterium | reverse complement strand
TTTAAGACCGACTGCGGCAGACTGGGCAGCGTCTTGTCGTCGTAAAAAACTGTCGGCTTGGTTTGCATCAGCGATACAAACAACTGCGTATTGCGCCGCTCCTGATTCAGCAACGATAGCGCGCTGTTCAAGTCGAGGAACTTATTCTGCGACAAAAAGAACGTCTGCAGCTTATTCAAAGATTCCCCGTCCGATAATGTAATCTTGTGCTCACCCTTGGGAATGCCTTCCGGAATTCGCAGCTTCAATTCCCGTTCCACCCGCGGCCCACGAAAGGGGCGCATGTAGGCCTTCACCGTGATCTCGTCGCCCGGCGATACTTCGTTGGCCGAAATCCAGGCACTCTCCAGTAACAGCAAACGCCGTTCCGGAATCATGTCGATGGTAATGTCCATGCTCGTCATGCGCGGCATTTGTACCTGGTTGGCAAACAGCTTGGTGATCTTCTCGCCAACGTAACCCGTCAGCACCATAGGCGCCGGGGCTTGCTGATCCTGCACCACCGTCTGGGTATTTTCGAGTTTCAGCTTTTGGTGGCCTTCAAATTCCACTTGCCCACTGAGGCGATACGTCAGTTCGTCAGAAAAATCGTTAATCCCAGAGATGGAATTGAACAAGGTCATCATCGAGAGGAAAGGGGTCCATTTTTGGTGCGTGAAGATGTTATAGCGCAGGATCTTCTCTTTCACTACCTTGCTGTTCTCTCCGAAAGTCCGGATCTTCATGTTGACGGGAATCATAGGAGACTCCGCGCCTAACACGCCCATGATGCCGGAGTGACGATCCTGCTTGAGCGCGCCGACAATTTCCGTGGCGTTCCCCATTTTATTGGGTTGAAACTGGCTCGCCAGCACCATCAGAATTTCACCCTGGCTCATCGGCATATCCACCGGGCCCATGTTGAAGAAAGGATGCCCGAACGCCAAAATGCGCCGGCCATCGTTGTAAGTGACAGTGCCGAGCCCCGTCACACTCATGTCTCCGTTCACTAACACGCCCGCGACAGATTGGCCGGGCTGCAATGCCTGCGCGTAGCCTGGAATCGGCTTGGTATTGTAACTGGCCGACCCGGCCCCGCCCAACACCGGGTTAATGCCCTGTTGCCGCAGCAACGGACCAAACTCACGCAATGTTAATTCCGAGAACCCGGAGAACACCAGCGGCGTACCAATCGGTTCCATGGCTAATGCCTGCGGCAAAGCCCCATTCGACGCCGACATCACCTGCCGCACTAAGTCGTTCGGCATTTCGAGACTGGCCAGGGCCACCGGCTTCGTCGGAGACTTGGCATCGGTAGGTACGGTCTTGTCAAAGTCGTTGATTTCCAGCATCAGTTCAATCGGCGTAATGCCGCAGATGGCATCGGGCGAAAAGACGCTCAGCCGCAGGGCGACGGCGCCCACGAGTTTGCCGTCGATATATACCGGACTGCCCGACATGCCGCCCGCCACGTTGGTGCGCTGCGCCTTGCCGCCCATCTTGCCGATGATGATGTCCTGCTTGGGGCCCCACGCGTTCTTCCAAAGGCCGATGATCTCGATGGGCACCGCCTCAGGCTGGGTCCCCTCGAAGACCGTCCACGCGGTAGCCTTCATGCCGGGCTTCAGCAGCGCGGACGGCATGATGTCCACCTTCCCAGACTTGGGTGGACTCCCCTGGGCCGACAGCGGGCCCACAAGCGAGAGCATCAGCGGAATGGCGAAAAACGCCGGTCGGTTCATGGACATTATTATACTGGGCATCCTGTTGCCACCTCCATAGACGTCTTCGCAGCCGATTCCGCGCCAGTTAATATGCCACTTAATCCAGTTAACATGGTGGGGTGAAGATTCTCTTCTTTTCCGATATCCACAGTGACTTGGCCGCCCTCCGGCGCATGATGGCTATCGACGCCGACGCCTATTTCTGCGCCGGCGACCTCGTCAATATGGGCGAAAGTATGGCCGCGGCCGCCGAAATCCTGAGGCCCCAAGCGAGCCGGACCTTTGTGATTCCGGGCAATCACGAGTCTGCCGAACAGATCGCCGGGTTTTGCAAGGAGTTTGGCATGACTGATTTGCATGGGCGCTCGGTCGACCTGGGTGGGGTGCAACTGGCCGCCTTGGGCTATTCAAACATCACGCCTTTTTCCACGCCTGGCGAATACTCCGAAACCGAGATCGCGGAGCGTTTGGCCCCGTTTGCTACGCTCAAACCGTTGGTGCTGGTTTGCCACTGCCCGCCGAAGGACACGCCGCTTGACCGCGCGGGGGAGGGTCTCCACTTTGGGTCACCGTCCATTCGCCAGTTTCTTGATCAGGTGCAACCCGCGCGCTTTTACTGTGGCCACATTCACGAAGCGGCCGGTGTGGAGGCGACGTTGGGCGCGACGCCGGGCCTGAATCTGGGCAAGCGCGGTTACCTGCTGGACATATCGACGGTGGCATAAGCTCTCAGCTTTTTTGGGCGCGTTCGCGATCAAGGATGGTCCGTTTGCGAGCGATGCCCCAACGGTAGCCGCCCATCTCGCCGTTTCCCCGAATCACGCGATGGCAGGGAATGATCAACGCCACCCGATTGGTGGCGCAGGCCCGGGCCACGGCGCGTGAAGCCTGGGGTGCTCCGAGTGCCGCCGCCACCTCTCCATAGCTCTCCACTGCTCCGTGGGGAATCGTTTGCAGATAGTTCCAAACGCGCATCTGAAAGGCGGTGGCCTGAATGTCGAGAGGCAAGTCGAGTTGGGGGCGAGCGCCGGAAAGATGCTCAGTCAATCGCTCTACCCATCGCACAAAGTCCGGGGGTGCTGGATTCTTCATGGGCTCGAGCGTGGCGGCGGGATATTCGCGACTGAGCATCGTCAACAATTCTTGCGCGGCATCGCCAAACTGCACGAAGCAAAGTCCCCGGTCAGTGGCCCCCACCATCATCAAGCCGACCGGCGACGCCACCGTGGTGTAGGTGATGCTGACCGTTTCGCCGCCCCTGCGATACTGCCGCGGCGTCATACCCAGTCGCGTATCGGCTCTCTCGTAAACGCGGCTGGACGAGCCAAAGCCAGCTTCATACACCGCCTCGGTGACATCTTCCGCGCTCCGCAAGCTCGACTTCAACTGCCGCATGCGGCACGCCTCCACATAGGCTTTCGGCGTGACGCCAATGGTGGCCTTGAATCGACGCTGCAAGTGAAAAGTGCTGAGTCCGGCTCGCGCTGCCAGCACACTCAAGGTTAACGGTTGGCCGCTATGGGTTTCAATAAAGCGGCAGAGATCCTGAATTTGATCAGCGGTGGTCATGTGGTCGAGCTTAGTCCGATACCCCGGCTGGCCGCTATCCGATTCTTGCGCGTTCTATGAGTGGCGTGAATAGTAGGAATATGCGGCCAATCCGAAGCCCACTGCGATGACGATTGCCCGCACCA
>JAYVUQ010000911.1:0-6431 GCA_043787785.1 Bryobacteraceae bacterium | reverse complement strand
CAACGAACCCATCATGCCCGTCCACGCCCCCGCGCACCTCGTGCAGATCGCGAACCAATGATCACCAATCCTGACGAACTGGAAGTCGCGGAGGGCGTAGTCCACGAAAACCTCCAAGGGCAAGTCTGGGAAGCGGCCTCCGAAGCCGAACTCCGTGAAGGCCTGGAGAAAGCCTTCGACTATCGCGGCGACGTCACCATCACCAAGCACGACGGCACCTCCATCGACGGCTACATCTTCGACCGCCGGTCCTCCATCACCCTCGCCGACTCCTACATCCGCCTCTTCCCCCGCGGCACCAGCACCAAAGTCTCGATTCCCTACTCCGAAGTAAAATCCCTCTCCTTCACCGGCCGCGACACCGCCGCCGGCAAAAGCTGGGAAGCCTGGATGAAGCAATACCAAGCCAAGAAGGCCGCGGGCGAGGAGAATATCGAACGCGTCCCGGAGAATCTCGACGAGCCGTCGACGACTTAAGCTTCCCCCTGCCCACTCCATAACTCTGTAGCAAGCCACTTATCCGGTCGCCTGAGTTGATGTTTCACCGCGTTCGACTGGAGAGCTGATTCCTGTTACTCGAAAAATTCCTCATCGATTTTCCGAATATATAGAGTTTCTTCAACGCGGCATCCGACATTATGTTGAATCATGAGACGTGCCAATTGCCCACCGTCAATTAACACGATACGCTTACTAAGAAAATCCGCCGTTTCCTTCGCCGAAGGAGAAAATGCAGATGTCGTGACAAAGAGCCCCTTGCTAGCTTTATGCCGATCTAAGCTTCCGAAGAAGTCTCGGATCGCACCCGCACCAATACTGTTCCCCTGCGCATACCGTTTCGCCTGTATGTATACCCGATCAAGTCCTAAGGGATCCTGATCAATGACACCGTCAACTCCATCGTCACCGGATCGGCCAAGCGTGCGACCCGCATTTTCCACCGACCCTCCGTACCCCATACTCGACAGCAAAGTCACAATAAGACGCTCAAAGAACGGTGAAGGAGCCTGTCTGATGCGGTCCAGCAGGTCCTGCCCCAGAGCCACATCAATTTCCTGATGGGCCATCCGCATCGTTTCATCGGGCGTCTGTTTGGGGTCCTCGTGCGAAGGCCAAACGGGCTCCCGCTGGCCACCATCGGACGCTTTCGATCGCTCTTGGAATTGCCGGAACCCCTCAAACCGCATAAGAAACTTCGCATCTACTTTGGAGGGCTTAGATTGAAGAACCTGCTCCCCTTTCGGAGTAATACGAAAATGGCCCCGCCGAGTAATCTCCACCAGTTGGGCTTGGCTTAGATACGACTTCGCCCAAGCCACTCGGTTTGCAAAAATTGTCTGCCTCCCGGAAGGCAAAAGCTGGCTCCGTTCTTCTGGCGAGATCTGAAGTTCGTCAGCCAGGATTTCAATCACCGATCCGATGCGCACCTCGCCTTTGGCTGACGCAACAAGCACCGGTAGCATAAGCGACTGATAGTCGGGAATAGGCATAGCATAATCCTAACCCAGCACAGCCCACTGCGTTACCTGCCCACTCTACTTCACCAACGCATTCAACTCCGCCAGCCGCCGATCCAACACCCTCCGCAACTCCTCCAGCCTAACGACCGCATCCCGCCCTACCTTCTGATCCGGGCCATTCGTTAATCCATACAAGTAAGTAATGTGCGTCGGTGACTCTGGCTTACTACAGCAAATCCCGGGCGTCACCAACTGCGCCAGCAGCGTACTGAGCCGATCCCGCAGCGACGCGTCCTTGGCGGTAGACAAAGCCGTCCGCAAGCGCGCCACCGCCTGACTTACGTCACTTACTAAGTGCCGCACCTTCACATTGTGCAAATACTGCTCCCGCAGATCCACCTCGGTTACCCCGGACTGCGTTACCCGCGGATTCGCGGGGTTCGGAAGACGACCGATCCGGGGTATAGCTGGGCCAACGTATCGGATGGGTATGATTCGCATAGCTTGAGGAAGAGTGAACCAACAAAAATCGCTCCCAGCGCTGGAACGCTATCCCAACCCGGATTAAATAGCTAAAGCCGCAGCCTGCTCGAGCGCAAAACGGAGGGCGTCCTCGCGAGTGCGGATCCGCCCATCGAGCTGGGCCGTTTCCACCTCGTCCAAGATCCGCGAGAACAAAGGACCCGGCGTCAAACCCGCCGCGATCAGGTCATGGCCAGTGAGTAACGGCGTCGGCCGTAGGTCGGCTTCCGTCAGCACTGCGCGTTGTTGCTGAACAAAATCGTAATTCCCCAGCCGCCGATGGCTGCTTTGGCAATCGAGCCGGTGTAGCTCCATATGTTCGTCAAAGAGCGGCAGACGCAGAAAGCGGCGCAAGGTGCTGGGGCGCATCTCCTGGACGTGCATCCAGTCCATGTGATGGGCCACCAGGCTCACCACTTGATCGAGCTCTTCGGCCGAGGCTCGCAAACGCCGCAGGATCTCCCGGGCCATGCGCGCGCCGACGCTGGCGTGGCCGTCGAAGCGAATGCGCTCGGCGCGGCGAAAGGTAGGCGGCTTGCCGACGTCGTGCAGCAGCACACCCCAAGCCAGGGGCGGGCTGGGCTGCTGTAAGCCGGCGATCATCAGCAGGGTGTGGGTCCAGACGTCGCCTTCGGGGTGGAACTCCGGCGGCTGCTCCACCCCTTCCATAGCCGCCACCTCCGGCAGCACCTGCACCAGCAACCCGGTGTCCCGCAGCAGGCCAAAGCCCGTGGCGGCGCCGCCCTCCACCAGAATCCGCGTGAGCTCTTCGCGCACCCGCTCAGCCGCCACTTTGTGAATGGCGGGTGCCAATTGCTGCATAGCCTGCTGAGTGCCCGATTCCAAAACAAAGCCAAAGCGGGCGGCGAAACGAACCGCTCTTAGCAAGCGCAGGTGATCCTCGGCGAAGCGCTGGACCGGGTCGCCAATGGCGCGGATGATGCCGTTGGCCAGATCGGCGCGTCCGCCGACAAAGTCGAGCACTTCGCCGGATACCGGATCCAGAAACAGGCCGTTGATCGTGAAATCCCGGCGCGCGGCATCGGACTCGGGCGAAGTTTCGAAGACGACCGCATCGGGCCGGCGGCCATCGCTATAAGCTTGGTCACTACGAAAAGTGGCTACTTCCACACCATCGACCAGGAGCACCCCAAAGTGGGCACCCACACTCAGAGCCTCCGGGTAGAGCGCCCGCACCTGCTCTGGACGGGCGCTGGTGGCGATGTCATAGTCCTTCGGCTCATGCCCCAACAGACGATCCCGCACGCAACCACCTACCCAATACGCCTGGTGACCGGCGGCGCGCAGACGTTCGACAATGTGCAGGGCCGTCATCCTCTGTAGAATACAAGGAGTGATGTCTGCCGCGCTTTTTACGACCTCCCAACACCATGGCCACTGACCCACCCCGGCCCAACCTAGCGGGGAACACCACCAAAGTTGTCGTCGCTACCACGGTCGCGCTATCCTTCATCAGCTTCTGGCGTGGCGCCTCCATCGTCTTGAGCGATCTGGCTTCGACGATGTTCTACATCGGCGGCATCGTGGAGCAATCGATCGGCCCGGCCGCTCCGTGGTTCGTCATTGCCATTCTGGTTTTCGGCTTCGCCATCCGCAGCGTCTACATGGAGTCCTGCTCGATGTTCGTCCGCGGCGGCGTCTACGTCGTGGTGCGGGACAGTATGGGCCCGGGGATGGCGAAGATATCGGTATCCGCCCTGGTAGTGGATTACATCCTCACCGGCCCTATCAGCTCAGTTTCGGCCGGACATTATGTAGCCGGCCTCATCAACGAGATTGTCGAAAAAGCGCACCGGCCCGACCTGATGCTGAACGCCAACTACCTCGCCATGGCCTTCGGTCTCCTGGTGACCGGATACTTCTGGCGTAGCAATATCCGCGGCGTACACGAAAGCAGCGGGCACGCCCTGCGGATCATGCAAATTACGACCGTCATGGTAGTGATGATGCTGATCTGGTGCGTCATCACGCTGTTGATGAAAGACCACGTTTCCCTGCCCCCGGCGCCGATTCCTTCAAACCTGAAATGGGGCCACGGTGCCCAGGGTTGGCTCGAAGGCACCATCTGGATGAAGATCTCGGGCGTAGCCCTGCTGGTAGCGTTCGGGCACTCGCTGCTCGCCATGTCTGGCTTTGAAACGCTGGCGCAAGTGTATCGCGAAATCGGTTATCCGAAGCTTAAGAACTTACGCATTACGGCCAACATCGTCTGCATTTACGCGCTAATCTCCACCGGCCTCGTGTCGCTCTTCGCGGTGATGATCATTCCCGACAACGTCCGGCTCATCTTCAAAGACAACCTGCTGGGCGGGCTTACCAACTACCTCGTCGGCCCGCCGATTCTCACGTTTGCCTTCCATGTCTTCGTCGTCATTGTGGGCGCGCTGATTCTGTCGGGAGCCGTCAACGCGTCGATCATCGGGGCGAATGGCGTGTTGAACCGCGTCGCCGAAGACGGCGTGCTGCTGGATTGGTTCCGGCGGCCGCATAAGACCTTCGGCACTACCTTTAACATCATCAACCTGATCGCCATTCTGCAGGCCGCCACCATCGTGGGCAGCCAAGGCGATGTGTTGCTGCTGGGCGAAGCCTATGCCTTTGGCGTCACCTGGAGCTTCTTCCTCAAAGGGCTCGGCGTCCTGGCCCTGCGCTTCCAACGCAAAGATCAAGAGTATAAGTTCCCGGTGAACCTCACTATCGGCGGCATTGAACTGCCCATCGGCTTAGGCGCGACGGTGCTGATGCTTTTTCTGGTGGCCTTGGCCAACCTGTTCTCCAAAGAGATCGCCACCATCTACGGCGTTTCCTTCACGCTGCTGCTGACGGCCATCTTCATGATCTCCGAGCGCATCAACCGGGGAAACAAGGGCAAGAAGGACCACAACCTCGAGCAGTTCAACCTGGAGCACGAATCGCAAGTGGAGCAGGACGCGGTGCATGTGCGCCCCGGCTGCGTGCTCGTCGCCGTGCGCGGCTATGGCCAGATGGACCATCTGAAGCGGGTGCTCGAAAAGACCAACCTGCGCCGCCACGACATCGTGGTGATGAGCGTCCGGCCCATCGCCGGTTCCGGCGAGTACGAGCTCTCCCAGGACCAGATCTTCACCAGCTACGAGCAAGAGCTCTTCAGCCACGTCGTTTCCATGGCGGAGAAAGAGGGCAAGCACGTCGAACTACTGGTGGTGCCTGGCCTCGATCCCTTCGACGCCATGGTGCAAACCGCAGCCAAGCTGCAGTGCTCGCGCCTGGTAACCGGCGTGTCAGCCACCATGGTCTCCGACGAACTCGCCCGCCGCATCGGTCAGGCCTGGCAACGGCTGCCGGACCCCAAGCACCCCTTCTCGCTCGAGATCATCAAGCCGGACCGGCCGTCGAAGTTCGTCAACCTCGGCCCCCACCCGCCTCGCCTATGGCCCGAGGACGTTGACCGCGTGCATGAGATTTGGCTTGAGCTTTCCGAAAAGTTGGGCCTCGGCTCAAACCTCCACCACCGCGACATCGTCGGTGTCGCCTTGCGGCGGATGGAAGAGGACCTCCAAGGCGAGGATCGTCTCAAGATTGTCGAAGAGATGAAGCGCGAAATGGGCAAAGGCTGAAGGCCCAGTCGCCTATTCGGCGGCTTCGTTTTTGAGCAGTTCTTCGGTTTCGCCCGGCACCAAATCGCCCCCCGCCTCCAGCGCTTCTTTCAGCAACTGCGCCGTCTTCAGTTCTTTCTTGGTGGGAGGGGCTTGCTCGTGCCGGAAATCATGGTCGTTATAACATGCGCGGCATCGCACTTTGGCGGGTTCCACACCGACGAGGGAGACAATCGTATGATTGGTGAGACGTTTACATTTGATGCAAAAGTCATCAAGATCGTCTCCGAGGCGAAGCTCGAACATATTTCTGGGAGTATAGCGGATTCGGCGGCGAATAGCGAGCGGCGATTGAACGGCGAACGAAGGGCCTACCGTTTCGCACACAACGGCCGCCCACCGGCAACGCTCAAGACGGCTGAACTGGCCTACTTCGGCTTTCGGTGCTTCACGGATCCATGAAGCGCAGGCTATGCTACCTTCGGAGGCATGCAGCGCAGAGAATTCGTGGGAGCCCTTTCGGTGGGAGCCACCGCGAGTTGGTCCGCCGCCCCCGCCCCTCGGATTGAACTAGCCGCCGTTCAGGCCCACCTCGAAGCCCTGAGCGTATTCGGCCGACCGGCCGGCGGGACGTTCGCGAGTGGCGTGAGCCGGGTGGGTTACTCCGACGCCGACATCGCGGGGCGCAAGTACGTGATGGAGTTGATGCGGCAGGCGGGGGCGCAGGTCCGGGTGGACGCGGCCGGCAATATCTTTGCCGCGCGTCCGGGCAAGGATGCTTCCCTGCCCCCGTTGCTGTTTGGTTCGCATATCGATTCGGTACCGGGCGGCGGGAACTTCGATGGCGACTTGG
>JAYVUQ010000910.1:0-7198 GCA_043787785.1 Bryobacteraceae bacterium | reverse complement strand
GAAATTGGCGAGACTCCTGGCTGAGGTGCGGCAAGGCAACCGGTCCGCCGCGCTTCGCCAATTCGAGGTGAACTAGAGATGCAGACCGAAGAAGCTATTTCCGCCGTCTCTAGCGAAACGCCTTGCCCGACTGGCCCCGCTAACCAGGGATCTAACCAAGTACCTAGCCAAATGGAGACGTTCGCACAAAACCTGCTGCACCTCGCCGATCGATTAGACGCGCCCGCCGAAGCGGAACCCGAACCGCCCACCGAACCAGCCGCCCCCGATCCGGTTGCCGTCATTGGGGATCCGGCAGCGTACGAACCACCCGCGCTCGATGCCGACATCTGCCGGCGCGCGTTCCCCGTGCTCAACCCCCAATGCCGGCGTGAGTATCTGGAACAATTCCGCGTATTGCGCACTCGCCTCTGCCTGGAACAGCGTAACTGGAGCCTGCGTCAGCAGGACTTGCGCGTGGTGAGCATCCTCAGCCCAGCGGCAGAAGACGGCCGCAGTTTCGTGGCCGCCAATCTGGCCGCCGCCCTCGCCGTCTCTGACGCCCAAGTGCTCCTCGTCGACGCGAATACCGCCGCGCCCTCTCTGCATCACGCGCTCTGCGTCCCCGCGGCCCCAGGGCTCACCGAGGCGCTGCAAGGTCCCCGTCGCCTCGCCAATCAGGCCTGGTGGACGGTGCTCCACCGCGTTCCTGGCTGCAACCTGTTTGCGATGACGGTGGGTGCCGGCGGCGCCACGCCTATCGATACCGTCGATCTCCAGAAACTGCCCAGCCTGATCGAGCATTGGCGCCAATGTTTCGATTGGGTGATTCTGGATGGCCCGGCCTTTGGAGTTACCTCCGACGCCGAGATTCTCTCGGAGATCGCCGACGCCAGTCTATTGGTGATTCGTCCCGGCCATACCCGCTTCTCCGACGCCCAACGCACAACCGCCCGCATGCCCGCTGGGCGCACGCTCGGCGTGGTTATCAATCCCCGGCCGAATTGAAGCAAAATTCAGGGAGAAGTACCTCGGCTCCGCGAACCAATCCGCTAAGCTTAAAGGGTGCTCCACCATCCGGCTCTTCCGGCCTTACTGGGCTTCCTCGCCCTGCTCATCATCGCCCTGCCCGCGTGGGGATTGCTGTACCGCCTTCGTTCTCGCGAACGCGGCGTCGTCGGCGTGGCCACCATCATTGAGAAAGAAGAACGGCCCTTTCGCGGCGATTTCCACACTTGGGTGGAATTTGCCGGCTACCGCTGCCGCGTGATCGTGACCAAGGAAAAATGGAAAGAGCTTCGTCCTGGCGCCAGTCTGGAGATTCGCTACGACCCCGAAAAGCCAAGCCAGGTTACCCACGAAATGACGCCCGCCTGGCCCCGTGGGACCCTCGTTTTTAGCGTCCTGATCGCCTTTGGCCTGCTCATCGCTGCCGCCGCCTGGCGGCTTTGGTTCGACTAACGATCGCCGTCGATTAGCGTCCGTCGCATGCCGGTTCATGAGACAAATCAAGCGGACGAATTACCGCTTGATTGTTACCTTTTCTGTATCCGGCGTCATGCCGAGCCCGTCGCGTGAGCGGCGGGTTACGTTCAGGGTAAATGGCATTTGGGGCTTGCAGCAACCCGCCGGGAGTTTTGAGAATTGGAGAATGTGCCCACACCGCTCACGCGGTGGGCTGGGCAGGACCGGTCTTTCTGCCGACCTGATGGAGAAATGCACTGGTTGGTATCATCGGTGGTTGGGCGAGAAAGGCTGCCGAACGTCCGGACCTTCGGTGTTTAGGTACGGTCCGCGCAACGGTTCAGTTAGGGAGGAGTGAGGAGCAAAGAAGGGAGCGCAGTCGATGAGGGGCGAAATGCGCATCATCGAAAGCGAGTCGGAATTCGCGAGGCTTAGGTGACGGGAAGCTGGGGGCGGCCTTGGATGGCGGTTTCTTCGATAAGTGGCCCCAGGTCCATGAATCGGCTTAGTTCACTGGGCTTACAGAAGTAGCGGTCAGCGCCCAGTTCGAGGGCGCGGGTGCGGTCCCGGGAGGAGTCTGAGGAGGTGAGGATGATCACGGGGGTATGGTTGAACTTCGGATTCGCGCGAATGTGAGAGAGCACATCGGCTCCAGTCAGCCGGGGTAGGTTGAGGTCGAGAACGATAACATCGGGATGCTTCGCGGAGGAGTCGGCCATTAGACGGAGCGCCTCCTCGCCATTATGCGCCACCCGCATCTCAAAGGGCACCGCGCTCTGGGTTAGGGCACGCTTCACTAGGAAGATATCTCCGTCATTGTCTTCGGCCAAAATGATTTGCACGGGGGGTTTGCTCACTCTACCGTCCTTCGATAATAGCGGGACAGTTAGACTGGCCGCCGACCTTGAATCACTCGAATCAGTACCACCGCCAGCGCTAGAAACAGCAGGATGTGGATAAATCCGTTCAGGGTGTAGCTACTCACTAAACCCAAAAGCCAAGCGACCACTAGCACGACGGCAATAGTCCAAAGCATAGCAGCACGAGTCCTTCGCATTAATCGGTTGCAATTTGACCGCCAATCGCCATTCAGCCCAGTTTGCGACAACCAAACGGAGACATTCCCGGCAGAATTTTCCGGCGAACGCAGATTTTGCTTCCGGTTTCAAACTGCGGGAAGCGTAAACTTTATGGTGGTACCGGCACCCTCCTCGGATTCGGCCCAAATCTTGCCCTCGGAATTTTCGATGATGCGCTGGCAGATCGCCAAACCTATGCCGGTGCCCTCGTAATCGAGGCCATGCAGGCGTTTGAAGATACCAAAAATCTGATTCAGGTATTGCGGGGCAATGCCCATGCCGTTGTCTCGCACGGAAAACAGCCAACGGCACCCACCCTGCCATATCGCGTTAATCTGGATTCGTGGCGGAACGCCCTCGCGCCGATACTTGATGGAATTGCTTACTAAATTCTGCAGGACCTGCGTCAGGCGAACGGAAGGCAGGCGCACGCGGGGGAGGTCGCCGATGGTTATGGTCGCCTCGGTACGCGCGACTAAGGATTCGAGATTGCCGATCGCGTCCTGGGCTGCGACATTCGCATCCGCCTGACATTCGTTCCCGCTAGGCGCGGTGACTAGCGAATAGGCGAGCAGGGCCTGTAACAAAGTCTCCATGCGGCGCGATGCCTTCAGCGACAGGTCAATGAAGGAGCGTGCCGTATCGTCTAACTGGCCGCCATACTCCTCCTGAAGGAGTTGCGTGTAGATGGCGACCATGCGGAGAGGCTCCTGTAGATCGTGGCTGGCGGCGTAGGCAAATTGTTCGAGGTCGCTATTGCTGCGCAGCAACGCCGCATTCGCCGCACTGAGTTCAATCGAGCGGCGGCTGTGGTCATCGATATCGGTGCAACTGCCAAACCAGCGCTCCACTTGCCCAGCCGAATTTAACCAAGGCACCTTACGGCAAAGAAAGTTCCGGTAAGTGCCGTCGGAAGAGCGCTTAAGCCGGGCTTGAAAATCAAAGGCTTGGCCCTTTTCCTTTGCTTCGCGCCATTTCGGGAGTACGGTTTCGGCATCCTCGGGGTGGAGCAGACTCTCCCATCCGTCGTTGGCGGGCGCACCGAGGTAGGCGTCCCAACTGGGATTGGTGTACTCGAGCTTGCCGTCGGAGCGAGTTGACCAAATCACCTGAGGTAGCGCGGTGGCCAAAGCGCGGAAGCGCCCTTCGCTCTCCGACAATTGCTGCTGGCCTGCGCGCTCGTCGGTAATGTCGGCATGCACTCCCACCCACTCCCGCACTTGGCCGCGGTCGTCGATCAACGGTGATGCCTTCACCGCGAAGAGGCGATAAACCCCATCGTGCCGGCGCACGCGGTGCTCAAAAACAAACTTGTGCTGCTTGGAGACGGCCAGGTTCCACGCCACGATCGTGGGTTCTACGTCGTCGGGATGAACCGCGGCAGACCAGCCGAAGCCTTGGTATTCCGCATAAGTTTGGCCCGTGAAGTTAGACCAGGCAATCTGTTCACCCTCCATCCGGCCCTCGGGGTTGTTGGTCCAGACGATGTCGCCCACCACCTCGACGGCCGTCCGAAACCGCTCCTGGGTGTGTTGATTGATGCGCTCGGCCAGAATGCGGGCGCTGATATCGGAGAAGTACGCCACGCGTTCAGTGGCCAGGCCCGGAGCATGCTCAACGGTGGTCATGTCGGTGAGAACCGGGAAGAAGTGCCCATTCTTGTGCCGGTGGATGGATTCGAACGTAACCTGACCGCTTTGCCTCCAGCGGCCCAACGTCTCTCCGGTATCGTCCAGCAAAGCAGCAAAATTCCTACCCACGAGTTCTTCTTCCCGGTAGCCGTGCATGGCGGCGAAGGCGGGGTTGATATTTCGCAGCGTGTCATCTTCGGAGTCGATGATCGCCATCCCGAAACCGCTGGTGCGGAACAGATGATGCCACTTCTCGATTTGGCGTTGCGCCGTGCGGCTCTCGCGGATATCGCGAAAAACGAGGACGGCACCCTGGTTCTTGCCGTCTGCCGAACGAATGGCGGAAATGCTGTCGGCAATGGCCACGGGCTCGCCTTGCTTGGGCAGCAACACGGTGTGCAGCGGCATTTTCTCATTCTCACCGTGGCCCGATTTCATCACGCTGCTTAGCGGGCTCGGCAGCGGCGTCCCCGTGATTTCGTCGGCGATCTGGAAGACCGCGTCCGCGGGCTGGTTAAGTGCTTCGTGACGGCTCCAGCCGGTAAGTCTTTCGGCGACTGGATTCAGCAGTGTAATGCGACCCGTGGCATCGGTGGCGATGACGCCGTCGCCGATGCTGGCCAGCGTAATCTCCAGCCGCTGGTGGGCGTTTGCCAGTTCTCGCCTCGCGGACACGTGGCGGGCGATTCCGCCGTCGACGGCCCGTTGCATGAGCCCCAGAATCACCAAGGTCACCACACAACCCAACAATGCGAATAGGAACATCTGAAAAGCGCGGCGCTCGGCCACTTTCGAGTTGAGCGTTTGCCGATCGAACTCCTCGATATATATTTCGCCGTACGCCTTGCGTAGCTCTGCCATTTTTTCGACGCCGCCTCCGTCCCGGACGAATTCGCCCGCGGCCTTCAGGCCTTGCCCCCGCCTGATTTGAATAGTCTGCGCCAATAGACTCAGCCGCTCGTGGGTTAGACGGTCGATGCGTTCCACAAGCCCTGATTGGGACGGGGTGGCTACCTCGAGGAGTCGCTTTCGTCGCCCGGGCAGCGAGTCGATCAGATCGCGGTAAGGCTTCAGATCCTCTTCACGGCCGGTCAGGACAAACATGCGCATGGCGGCTTCAGCGTCTTTCACGGCGTTGAACAACCCGCCATTCGCCTCGAGCACGTTGCGGCTTTGGGCGGTCAACCCTACGGCTTCTTGAAAGTGCCGCCAATTCACGAACGAAACAAAGGCAATCACCAGCAGGGTCAGCATGGCCAGTGCGGTAAGGCCTTTGTCGAGACGAGGGTGAAATCTGTGCATTGAATTTTTCTCCGGCGGCAATTTTTGCACCCGGCATTTGGATTGCGAGCTGCGAAACTGATGAATTCATGGCTTCCGTCGATTGGCCATTCGCTTGCTCTATCACAGCACACCGGTTGCCATCCCTGGTACGAAATCCGTCGGAGGATGTTTTTGCGCCAAGGATGAGCACCGGAGGAGAACGGAAAAATGCTGGGTTGGATGACGATGTTCGGCATATTGGCGGTGGGAAATTCGTCGCTGGGAGCTGGCGAATCCAGCCGGATTGCGGTCGGGTTGTTTGGTTCACTGTTCCTCGCTGCCTGGTTCGCCCGGTCTGCGGGACGGCGGGCCTGGTAGGGCTTGCAACTCCCCACATCAGCTTTAAGGCGCGCATCGGGCCGGTTTGTGCTGGCTATCTACGGTTCCGGATCGGAGGGCGCGGAAGTCGCAATGAAGCGGCTTCGCAGCGCTGGAGCAACCCGTAGTGAAATCATTCTGCCGTCTGGGCCGGAGATCGCTGATTCCCCGGCTCTTTTTTCCCGCGGTCGGGACTTCGGTCGCTTATTGATCCCCGGTGAGCAGCTATTGATCGTACCCGCCGGGCGGCTAGCTACTCGCGATATTATCGAAATCCTAGGCCAGGACACTCTGCCGGCCGTGTTCGTGCTGCCCACGGTATGGAAGACGGATGAGGAACGCACTCCAACCCTCACTGAGCCGCCGCCCGAAACGGCGGATAACCGAGGGTTGTTCACGGCGAAGCCTTCCCTGCCGGGGCTGCTGGCGGAAGTGGCGCGCACGCTAGCGATATCGCGGAGCGGGCTGATGGTCTCCAACCGCCTGGGCCATTCCTTGACGGCCGCCTCGGCCTGGCTGCTGGACAATCCCCACGTCTTTGAGGGACATCTGGCCGAAGTGCGGGCTAATTTACCGAGACATTACCCCCGCATCCTCCCTGCCCTGCTGCACCGGCCGGATCAACTGCGGATCTACCAAGTGGCGGTGGAGACGGTCCGGGAAACTGGCGGAATCCTGACCCAGGAAAAGCTGGTAGCCGGACTAACCGCTTATCAGCAAAGCCATCCGCTGGACATTGCTGAACTGTGGGCCTTTCCCCTGATGTTGCGGGTGGCGTTGCTCGAAGAGTTGGCCCGGCGCGCCACCGCCGTCAGTCACGATCAGGATTTGCGCGAAGCCGCTTACCTGTGGGGCAACCGGCTGGTGGCGGGTGGCCGGGCGGGGCTCTCCTCACTGGAGGGCCTGTTGACGGCATTGGCAACACAGCCGTATGCCGCCAACCGCCATTTCCTCGCCTTCCTGGGCGAGCAATTGATGGGGGATGACGACGCCTTGGGTCCGGTGCAGCGTTGGGCCGAGGCTCGCACCGGCGAGTCCTTGGCGGATCTCGTGCGCGACGAACAGCACCACGAAGCGGCGGACCGTGTCTCGATTGCCAACGGCGTGACGAGTCTGCGGGAGCTCTCGCGGATCGACTTCAAGACCGTTTTTGAGGCGACTTCGCTAGTGGAATCGATCCTGCAGGCTGACCCCTCGGGTTTGCACGCCCAGCAGGACTTCAACACGCGGGACCGCTGCCGTCGCGCGGTGGAAGAGGTGTCCCGGCATAGTCCGATGGGCCAACTGGACGTGGCCCGGTTGGTGGTGCAACTGGCCGCAGCTGCCCAGGCGGCACGACAGCGGCAAACCGCCTACTATCTGCTGGACGAAGGCCGCCCGTTACTGAAACAGCGCGCCGGCGCC
>JAYVUQ010000909.1:0-6168 GCA_043787785.1 Bryobacteraceae bacterium | reverse complement strand
AGCCGAGCCTTCGCTTCCGAAGGCCGGCTACCACTTCGCGACTACGTATTGATAATAGTAATCGGCGTCTTCGAGCTACCCGAGCGCCCAGAGCCTGATCCACCAGGAGGATCACCTTCAGGCCCCGGGGATGATCTGGCGTCTCCACCTGATCCCGGACCCCCCGGTTTGGTGCCAGTAACCGCGGGTTGCGCCTGGACTAATGCCGCAAGAATATCTTGGGCCGCCAGTAGCATCGCCGTTTTTGCCGCTGGCCTCAAGAGATCTATCAGTGCGATTTGAAGTGTTTTCTCCAGCACCTTCTCGAGTGCGCCATCTAAGGCCTTCACCAATGCTGCCTCGTCCGCCGTTAAGGCTGGCTCAGCTTCATTTTGTCCCGTTGTAATGGGCATCAAATATTTCCTTTCATGCTACTCATTAATTGCGCGCCAACGACCACGCAGGATAGGACGGCTGAGATAGCCCTCCACCGCCCCATTTCCCCACGCACGGCGCAATCCGTCTAATTTCTGCCGGACCGACTCGCGCGTCCGGAGAAACTTTTCTCGCTCGCCAGCCGCCTGATAGGCGCGCGCAGCGAGCAATAATCCATAAAATTCGTTGTCTACATCTGCGGCGGCGGCGAACATCTGTGCGCCTTCCAGCGCAGTTCGCGCCGCGAACTGAAAATTTCCGCTTGCGAGCTCTCCGGCTGCCAGGCCTAATCTAAGACTAGCTAAGGATCCTCGGGCTTCTATCCGTTGGAGTTCTGGCTCTACTGATTTACAAATCCTTCGGGCTTCGACGGTTTTTCCAGACTCGCCCCAAAGGACGCAGCGGTGAATCGCGATGTCGGTCAGCATGTTCTTTTGGCGATTGGCCAGGGCCGTTCTCTCGATCTCGTTCAGAATCGTTTCCGCAGCCGAGAAATTGAGAGTGTCAATCTCGATAATCGCTTCCCGCAGTCGCAACTCAAGTTCACCCGCTTCGCCAGGCAGGTGTAGCGCTCTGGCATCGGCCAAGCTGCGCCGTGCTTGCGCATACTGCCCGAGATTCATGGCGATTTGGGCTAGTCGAACATGGGCGGTCCGGGCATACGGTTTGTCCTCGGAGATTTCGGCGGCCTTCAGCGCGGCTTCATAGCTTCGCTGTGCGGCCGGAAAGTCTGACCGGTCCAGCGCCTCACGACCGATGTTCAGGTGAATGTACGGAACATACTGCCGTTCGCCCAGTTTTTCTGCCAACGGCAAAGCCGCCTCCCACACCGCCTTCGCTTCCTGGTGCCTCGGCGGATACCCCATCAGCGCCGCGGCATAGCTGATCTTCGACCGGAGCAACTCGGGGGCCAAGCCCGCCGTACGATATAAATGCTGCGCCCGCTCCAATAAGCCCAAGCCTTCCGCGATTCGTTGCTGCAGCGAGAGAATTCTCGCCTGCAGCGTCAATGCCCGCCCCAATTGCAGCCGCGCGCCAGACGCTTCCGCCACTCGATAGCCTTGTTCTGCGTAAGTCATTGCCTCTTCATAATTCTTATGCGTAATAAACGCATTTGAGAGGTCAAGGAGGGCGGTGGCCCGCGCGGCGTCCTGCCCGGTGCGGATGGCGAGGGCGGAGGCTTCCTCTCCGATCTGTCGCGCACGTGCGAAGTCGCCGCTTCTCGCCGCCAGGATGCTCTCGAGGGAAAGGGCTCGCAACCGCAAGAAGTCGCTCTGCGCTTCCTCGGCGCGGCGTTGGGCCAAGCGAGCTTGCTCAATTGCGGCCGGCAACTGCCCCGCGCGCTCCGTAAACTTGGCCCGCTGATACGCCACCTCGGCAAAACCCTCGGCGTTGCCGATGCGCTGAAAGACCGCTTCTGCCGTATCTAAGGACTTCAACGATTCGGCGTTCTCGCCATTGCGGTTGCGGATCGCCGCTTGCTCTAAGAGCGCCGCCGGAAGTGATGGGTCAAGCTTTAACGCTTCTGCGTAGCGCTCCAGCGCCGTCTTGCGGTCCAGTTTGCGCTCATAGCAACGGCCCGCGTAAAGCAGCGCGAGCGCTCTGTCGCTGGCGTTCGAGTCCGCTGCATCCAGGTCAAACAGCGGGCACGCTTTGTCATAGTCCCGGGTGAGCAGGGCCCGGATCGCGGCCACCAGCGTCTCCTCACTGCGAGCTTTCGGCAAATCAGTTGCCCGCAGAATCTCTTGGGTGGCGCGATCGAAGTAGTCCAATTCCATCAGCGCGTCCGCATAGCGGGCCCGCGCGGGTGCGTAGCTGGGCACCTTCTGCAGCGTCAGTTGCAAGGCGTTGTGGGCTCGCAACCAGGAGCCGTTTCGAATCGCTTGTATCGACTCGCTGTACAGGCGGGCCGCTTCGGGCGGCAAAGTGGGCCTATCCAGCCTGCTTTTTACTGCCCAACCCACGGCGAGTAAACCCACCCCAACCGCCAACGCTGCCAACGGGCGGCGCATCTTTTTCAGCCGCACCGGTCCCATTCGCCTACCTGTCTCAATAGCCCTCGGAATTTCACTCGCCTCGGCAAACCGGTCAGCCGGATCGGTCTCCAGGCAACGCAAAATCACCGCCTCCCACCTCGCATCCACCTTCGCGTTCAGCTCCCGCGGCGCTCGCGGCTTCTCCTTCAACCGCCTCACCGCCACCTGCAGCGGCGTCAACCCGTCATAAGGCAACTGCCCCGTTGCCATCTCGTACATCACGATGCCGAAGGCGTAGATGTCGGCGGGCGGGCCGATTTTGCCGCCTTCCACTTGCTCTGGCGCCATGTAGGCGGGCGTGCCGACGCCCCAACCGCTGGAGGTTTGGCGTGTGGCGCCTGCTTCGTGCGCCACATTGCCGGCTAAGCCGAAGTCGGCAATCACCACGCGCAAGGCACCGTCGCGATTCTTACTCAGAAAGATATTGCCGCTCTTCAAATCCCGATGAACCACACCGGCGACATGGGCGGCGGCGAGCCCAGCCGAGATCTGCTCAATGATCGGTTCGGCCTCGCTGAGCGCAAACGCCCCGTCGCTGCGGAGACGCGCCGACAGGGTTTCGCCTTCGACAAATTCCATGCACAGAAACAGCAGATCGCGGTCGCGATGCGTCGCCCGCACTAAGTCGTAAGTGCGGCAGACGCTGGGATGCGTCACCTGCCGCGCTAACTGCACCTCTTGCTTGAAGCGCGCCAGCACGCGCGGATCGCCGGCCAGTTCCGGTCGAATGATCTTGAGCGCGATGCGCGTATGCAGCTCCTCGTCCAAGGCTTCGTACACCTGCCCCATGCCACCCGAGCCCACCTCTTTGAGGATGCGGTAGCGCCCGGCAATATAGTCGCCGGGACTAACGGCGGGGGCGAAGAGACGGGTGAAGTCGCCCTCGGGCACCATGCCCCGGTCCACGGCGGCGGTGCGGTCGGGGTCCACTTCCAACAGCCGTTCCAACTCCCGCCGCACGGTATCATCGTCGGTTTGTTGCGCCACAAAGGCGCGGCGTCGCTCCGCCGGCGTCTCGAGCGCTGCGTGGTAAAGGTCGTTTACGCGCCGCCACTGTGCTGGAGTCATGGGTCTGGCCGATGTTGAACGGTAATAAATCTAGTGATCACTCTGAGCAATTACCCGAAGTCCCGATAGCTTACCATCCTTTGCCGCACGCGTGACATTACGAGAGGCCGGGCCGGCACATCATGCGCTTCGACCCAGGCACCGTAAGGCCTCAGCCGGATCATGCCAAACAAGAGGAGCGCGACCACGTCAAGGCCAATTACATCTGGGCCAGTAAGTAGTCCACGACGCGTTCAAACGGGTCGAACCCGAAGGCTTGCCCGATCGGCCCGCGCAAGTTGGAGTTGGCGTTGAGGTCATAGAAAATCAGACGGCCGTCCGCGGCTTCGAGATACTCAATGCCCGCCACGTCGAGCTTCCCGGCGGCCACAATTCGTTCGCCCATCGCCACGGCGGCGGCAGGCACTTCGGGATAGGGATAGAATTCCACTGGCCTTGTCGCCGCGGGAAGCTCGCAAACGGATTCTGCGCCATCGGCAGGATGACAGACTTCCGACGGGCATAAATTGAATGCGCCGTGGGAGACTACGCGCATGGCGTAGAGTAACTTGCCGCCGAGAAACTCCATTCGCACAATGCCTTTGGACGCGTCGACCGGAAAATATTCGTGCAGTAACAGTAAGTTGTCCGGCAGCCATATGGACAGTTGATCACGCAGCAGGCGCTCCAACTCTTCCGGCTCGTTCAATAAGAACATGCGCGCGCCACTGCCCCCTTGCTCGGGCTTCACCAGCGCGGGCCAGCCGACGTCCCACTGCTGGAGCGCGGCCCGCGGATCGTTAAAAGCGAGCGAGCGCGGATGCGGTATACCCAACTGATGAAGTAGCGCCGCTTGGGCCGACTTACTCAATTCCAACAGAAACGCCGGCGAACCATTCAACACCCGCGCGCCGCCGAGTTCCAGCGATCGCATCAGCGAAAGGCATAAGGGCACGGCGCGCGTGTTGCCGCGAACGTACGCGCTGGGGCTGGCTTGGTTAAAGTAAAGTGGCGTTTGGGGAATCGCTGAGGGGCTAAAGGCGGCCCGCTTCAGGTCAAACGCGGCGTAAGCCACTCCGCGCCGGTCGAGCGCGGCGAAGAGGGGCTTTTGCCATTCCGGATGTTCGTAAAGGATAGTGAGTTGGGGCGTCATTTACTTCTTCAATCGTAAGCGCCCGAAGGCGGCGGGCGTATGGAAGGACGGCGATTGCACGGCGCGCCACGTGATATATTTGCGCGGATTGGGCCCACCCTCAATCCGGTATAAATTCAAACGAAATTCTTGTCCGCGGCCCGGAGCTTTCAGGGCAATGGCGGACCAGGGAATCTTCATCAGGCAGTACCAGGTCTTGGTGGCCTCGTCGATTCTGGTTTTGAACGTGAAATGAGAGTTCCATTCCCAGGCGGCAATATCGGCTTTCGTCTTGTCGATGTCGAGGTCTACCCATTCGCCACGGGGCGACACTTCGAATTCCTTGTATAGGTGAGGACGCGCGAGGTCATGCCCGATGAAGACCTCGACGACGTCGAAGTCCCACAGGCCATGGGTTTCACGGTCCAGTTGCGGCAAGGACCGAAGGTAAATCGATTCGTACTTGGCCGTGAAGAGGAAGTAGAGGTCGGTGGCCGTCCACAGGCTCCGGATCTCCGTGCGAGCCTCCGGCAGCGGCTGGCCGAAGCGATCCTGCGCCGCCACCACCATCGGAGCCTTCTGCCAGGCGAGGCCGGTGGGGTCGGCCTCCATCGGCGGGGCAGATTTGGCGAAGCGGCTCTCGAAAATGCCCTCCGCGACAGCTGCTGAGAGGGTGCCGGATAGGGGGATCGCGAGGCAAAGGGCGAGGAGGGTTCGCATTCATCGTCAATATAACGCGAATGCGCCCCACGTAAAGCTTCGTTAAGCCTTTCACCGGATGGGAAACCTTTTGCTGCGAATCGCGTACCCTTAGTTGTGCGAAAACAAATCCTCACTTTGGTGCTCGCGATGAGCGGCGTCGTTTGTGCCCAGCCTCCAGGTGGCGGCCCCGGTGGAGGGCGAGGCCCGATGCGGCCCAGTCCGCTCGTGGCGGTCCTCGACGCGGACCACGACGGCACGGTCTCGGCGGCCGAAATCGCCGCTGCGCCTGCCGCTCTAAGGTCGCTCGACAAGAACGGCGATGGCGCAATTGCGATTGAGGAAGTTTCGCCTCCTCGCCCGCCCCAGGAACAGAGCGGCGCCGTGTCGCCCGACCTCGTGAATACTCTTTTCTCCTTCGACGAAAATAAGGATGGCAAGCTATCGAAATCGGAAGTGCCAGAGCGCATGCAGGGCATCTTTGCGCGGGCTGATACCAATCAGGATGGCTTACTCACTCGCGATGAGCTGACCAGGGCGACCGTGGCGCAGGACCGCCGGGGTCCGGGTGGGCCGCCGCCGGACATGGTCTTCCGGGCGCTGGATAAAGATGGCGACAGCGTCCTGTCGGCGGCAGAGATTGCGGCCGCGCCAACGGCCTTGAAGTCGCTCGACAAGGATGGTGACGGCGCGTTGCAGGCCCAGGAAATGCGGCCCATGCGCGGTGGCCCCGGTGGCGGTGGCCCTGGTGGCGGTGGGGACCGGGGGCCCGCCGAGATGATCAACCATCTCTTTGAAGAGAACGACGCCAATCACGATGGCAAGCTTTCCCAGGCGGAG
>JAYVUQ010000908.1:0-3307 GCA_043787785.1 Bryobacteraceae bacterium | reverse complement strand
GGGCACTATGAAGGGCAGTGTAGCGGCCCATGGACCGTATGAAGGCGCTACGGGCCGAAGGCCGGGCTGCGTTGGGGCCAAGCTAAACACCGAAGGCGTGCCCACGCGGAGGGCGAAGCCATGGCGTAAAGGAACGTAGGCATTTTTTCACCTTGCGGAGATGTGGTCACAGTGTATTCGATAAAATTTTAAGTGATTCATTCAATTGAACTTAAGTCTACCTTGGAGCACGTGCGAAGGGCAGTGTTTTGGGGTCTTCCCTGCTAGCCTTAGGTTGGAGCGGGGGCAGTTGTCTCATCGTGCGAATGCAAATGAGTTTCCAAGCCATTGATATTTGTCGCTTTTTAGCTACAATGAGGGTTAGGAGTGTGGAGCCCTTGCTGCTATCGGAGAAAAAGTGGCTAGTTCGATTGACCCGTGCGTAACGAAATTCTTTGAAACCGGTGATGGTCGTGCTCCTTTTGGTGAATGGCTCAGCACCTTAGATCCGAAAACCGCCTCGCGCATTTTTAAGAGATTGGCCAAGGTTCGTTCGGGGAACTTGGGTGATTTTGAAAATATTGGAGGAGTTCTCGAGTTGAAGGAGGATTTCGGGCCAGGATACCGGATCTACATTGGCGTGGCTGACCGGCAATTGATCATCCTGTTAGCGGGAGGCGCC
The DNA here is from genome assembly GCA_043787785.1 of Bryobacteraceae bacterium. GTDB lineage: Bacteria > Acidobacteriota > Terriglobia > Bryobacterales > Bryobacteraceae > JALHNI01. The sequence goes on along the minus strand of JAYVUQ010000908.1, from coordinate 2,646 downwards.
AAGCGCTCACAGAATTCCGACATAGCAACGGCTCGAGCGTATTGGGCATCGTATAAGAATGAGGCCGAAATGAGTAACGAAAACACGAACTTCGATTCCTATTTGGAAGATTGGCTGAAACAGCCTGGAAATGCAGCCCAGTATCTGATGGACATCATCAACGATGACGATGAGGGCATGGACGAGGCTCTGATTGTTGGATTGAAGGATGTGGTCTCTGCTTTTGGCGTGGCGGAGATTGCGCGCAAGGCAAACATCAACCGTCAGCATCTTTACCGAATCCTTGATGGTAAATCAAGCCCACGTCTAAGTACCTTGCGTGCAATCCTGGCTGCTGTGGGAGCGTGCCTCACGGTGAAAAGCCAACTTGAATCGCAAGCAAGTCATTCCGCGGCGACGGGAGAAGAGTGGCCTTGGAAAGGGGGCGCAGATCTATTTTCGTACAAAGTTTTCACACCTGAAGTGAAGAATGCAAGGCCATTTTATCTTTCTCTCCGACGTCTGAACTATCAGACAAGCCCGGAAGCGACGTTTCAAACTGCCAATCCAAGTCGCGATTTTGCCTATGAGGTGGCCTGATGCCCCACGTCATTGAGCAAGATCTTGAACAAGCAAAGTTAGCTTGGCAGGCGACACAATCGCTCGCGATAGAGGCCATCTTGTTGAAATCGGCCCAAGTTACGAAGGGGCAGGTTGCTGATGACACTGAACGGCTCAATACCTCCGCCGCCTTCAAGGCAATCGAGCTGAAACTCGAAAATGATTCCGTAGTTTTTCTGACGGGTTTTCATTACAGCATCGAGTCCAGCAAACAGAATGAACAACAAGAGGCTTCAGACCCGGTGGCTTCAATAAGGTGCGTCTTTGAGTCCCGCTATCTTAAGAATCCTAAAGTGGAGATCGAAGATGCTGCTATGAAGGCGTTCCATGAAAGCACTGTAATCTACGCGGCTTGGCCATTTTTTAGGGAGTTCGTTCAGTCATCAGTTACGCGAATGGGCTTCGCTGCTCCGCCGCTCGAATTTCTCATGGTTCGAATTAAGCCAGGCGCTAAGGACAAGCCAAAGGATACGACGCAGACGGCACGGCTTCGTCGCCCCCGCTCGACGAAGGGTAATCCCTTGTCCCAGAATTGAGGGCTTTCCTTTCTGGCTTGTTCCCAGTCGCAGGGAAGCGATAGGAGAAGAGATCATAAGAGGAATGGGGAAGAGGCATGGCACAAATTACGGCACGCGGGCGGGCAAATGGCTGACGGACGTGGGCCGCGGCAATCTCACCTTGCGCCAAGACGGACCTGGATAAGCGGCTCCTGCGAGTCGGCAAAGCTAAGACAGAGGCCGGTACAGGCCGGATAATTCGGAAAGGGTCCCCACAAAAGCCTTTACATGTCGAGCGGTTTCAGTGAGGGGCCTGCCCCATATTGGAGCAGCAACCTGTTTAATTGTATGGTGGGCCCTGTAGGATTCGAACCTACGACCAAGGGATTATGAGTCCCCTGCACTAACCGCTGTGCTAAGGGCCCGTCCTTTGATCCTACCAGCCCTCCCGCTAAACTGGAATCTGATGAGAATTGTTTGGCGCTTCTTGCCCGACCTGGTGGCGATTGCGGCGGGTGGCGTGGCAGCGGTTTACCTTCAGCGATGGTTCCTTGCTCGCTATCGATGGCTGCTTTACCCCGTGCTGGGTTTGATTGGCGCGGGCGTGGTGCTTGACTTGCGCCTGCTTTTCGGCGCTCCTCCGGCCCAATGGGAAATCGCTTGGCGCGGGGCCGCCTATGCGCTTGCCGCCGCCTTCGTGGCTACCTTGCCCGTGGCCCTCATCGTGCGCCCACGTCTGCGCCAAAAGCCCGATCCCCTGCGCCGGAAGATGCTGCAAGCCGCTGTCGCCGCCCCCATCGCCACCATGGGCTTCGGGCTCATCGCCGCTCGCTTTAACCCGCTCGTCATTGAACGCGATATCGTCATCCCGGGCCTGCACCGGGATTTGCATGGCGTAAAGCTGGCTCAGATGTCCGACATCCACTTGAGCCCGTTTCTCTCCCGCCGCGAACTGGCTCGTGCCGTGGACCTGCTGAACGAAACCAAGCCGCATGTTACGTTCGTCACCGGCGACCTCATCACCGGCTCGCGCGACCCGATCGACGATTGCCTCACCGAACTGGCCCGCTTGAAGGCGTCCGACGGCGTCTACGGCTGCCATGGGAATCACGAAATGTACATTTCGGCCGAGTCCTATGTGACCGAACAAGCAGCCCGTTACGGCATCCAGTTTCTGCGCAACCAGCGCGCCAGCCTGCGCTTCGGCCAAGCCAACCTGCACGTGGCAGGCGTGGACTATCAGCCGAAAAACAAGCCTATGCTGCGCGGGGCCGGCAGACTGATGGTCCCCAATGAATTCAACCTGTTGATGTCGCATACGCCGGAAGCGTTCCCCACTGCGCAGCGCCAGGGCTGGGATCTGGTGCTCTCCGGCCACACCCACGGCGGCCAACTGAACCTCGAACTCTTCGGGCAACAACTCAACCTGGTGCGCCTCTTTACCCCCTACACTTACGGCTTCTTCAACGAGGGCGGCTCTCGCCTCTGGGTGACGCGGGGGCTGGGAACGGTCGGCATCCCGGCTCGCATCGGCGCGCCGCCCGAAGTG
>JAYVUQ010000907.1:0-1945 GCA_043787785.1 Bryobacteraceae bacterium | reverse complement strand
CGGTACCGGGCGGCGGCAACTTCGATGGCGACTTGGGGTCGCTGGCGGCCGTGCAGACTTTGCGCCTGTTGCATGACCTGCGGATCGAAACGCGCCGGCCCTTGGCCGCGGTGGTGTGGGCCTGCGAGGAGGCTTCGTTCGCCGGGGCGAGCCTGAACGGCAGCCGCGTGGCAGCGGGGAACGCAATGCCCAAGGAATTGAAGCTCGTCTCCCGCGGACTCACCAAAGCCGAAGCCATCCGGCGGATCGGCGGCAATCCGGAGCGGCTGGACGAGGCGCGCATCGCCGCCGGCCAATATCACGCGTACCTCGAATTACACATCGAGCAGGGCGGGACGCTCGCGCGGGAGAAGGTGCCGGTGGGCGTGGTGGACGGCATCGTTTCGATCGATCGTTACGACGTCGTAATTACGGGCATGGCCAACCATGCGGGCACGACGCCGATGGCGGACCGGCAGGACGCGCTGATCGCCGCCTCGGCCTTAACCTTGGCCGTGCGCGAGGTGGTGACGGCGGAGCCGGGCGCGCAGGTGGGCACCGTGGGCCACCTGGAGGTGCTGCCAAATGCGGTCAATGTCGTTCCGGGCGAAGTGCGGATGAGCATTGAGTTACGGGATCTGTCTTCGGCGAAGCTGGTGCGTTTGGGCCAGCAGATCCGGGCACGGGCGGAGGCGATTGGCACCCAGACGCGGACGCAGATCGTGGTTACGCCGAGTGGGCACAACGAATCCGCTCTGGCGGCGGTGGAGATGCAGCGGGCAATCGAGAAGGCAGCGGGGGCCTTGCGGCTCGACACGCGGCACCTGCCAAGCGGCGCCGGGCATGACGCGCAGATGATGGCGACCTTGATGCCGATGGGGATGATCTTCGTGCCAAGCATCGGTGGCATCAGCCACTCGCCGCGGGAGCTCACCGCTTGGGAGGACTGCGCCAATGGGGCGAATGTGCTGCTGGGGGTGATTTTGGCTTTGGCGGGTTAGCGGGTGAGAAAATCGGAGCATGCCGCTGCTACCCGCCGGCTTCAGCTTCCGAAGCCAGTCGGAGCAAGCGCGGTATCACCATTTGGCTTGGGCTTAGCTTGGCATGGCCTACCATGACTCTTACCCAACCGGGATTCTTTCAACCGCGAACGAAGTGAGCAAAAGACCCGCCTGGGCGCGCTTCAACGGGGGAGGAACCGCTATCCTGCCAGTAGCGGCGGCCTTCAGCCCGCACGGAGCTTTAGCTCCGGCTCTTCCTACCAAGTGATTGATTCTATTGATAGAGAAATTGCGTTCCTCAAAAGCGGGCCACGCTGCTTCCTTGCCTTCGGTCATGCGCCTACGCCCGCTCACTCCGTGCGCGGCTGGGAGGGGTCATCAGGGCTATGTTTACCGGGTAGGCGGGCTCCCCTCAGCTAAGTTTCCCTCCCACGCCGATCTTCGACGTACGCCCCACTACACTGGCACCTACACGGGCACAGTATCGCCCTCGCCCGGGGCCAGAAACAGGTTCGCCATCACGCCGTGCTGCTTCGTGTAAAGGTCATGGTAGCGGCCGTGGGCGGCGTAGAGAATTTCATGATTGCCGCGCTCGACAATCTCGCCGGCCTCGACCACCAGGATCTGGTCGGCGCGGCGGATGGTCGACAGGCGATGGGCGATTACGAACGTCGTGCGGCCCTTCATCAGAAACTCGAGCCCAGCCTGGATCAGCGCCTCGCTCTCGGAATCGAGGCTCGACGTGGCCTCGTCGAGAATCAGAATGCGGGGGTTGGCCAGGATGGCGCGGGCGATCGACACGCGCTGGCGTTGGCCACCGGATAGCTTCACGCCCCGCTCGCCCACAATGGTCTCGTAGCCATCGCTAAACTTCTCGGCAAACTCGTTCACGCGCGCAATGCGGCAAGCCTCAAGCGCCTCTTCCCGCGTCGCATTCGGGCGCGAGAAGACGATGTTATCCAGGA
>JAYVUQ010000906.1:0-5509 GCA_043787785.1 Bryobacteraceae bacterium | reverse complement strand
CGGAAGAGACTGTCGGCAGCATCCTTGGTTTGTCTCGGGATGCCTTCCAGATCCATGAAATGCCACAGGATGCGGGAGTGGCGCTGTTCTTCGGCGACGAAGAGCTCGAGGGACCGCACATAGTCTGGCTCGCCGGTCTCGGCCGCAAACTCTCTTCCCAGGCCCAGGAACGTGTACCCGTCAGAGCCTTCGCCGAGCTGAAATTGGCGGATGGATTTGCGGATCAGGTCGCGTTCGCCGGGGTTGAGCCGGGCGGCGGAGTCGCCGAACGCGGGCCATTGGTTCTGCTCGAAGTAGCGAATCCAGGCTCTATACTTTGTCATATAAAGTACTCTACGATGAAGTCGCGAACTTGTCAAGCGCTGGAACTCTTACCAGCAAGCTGGTGTCTAGCTGGGTGACCGAGTAACTGCACAAGGACTAAGCCCATGTTTGAATCCGCCTTCGCTCTTGACACGCCGGCACGGCGCTCGCCATTGCTAATCTCCCTCGCCATTCAAACGGCCACCCTGGCCACGCTGGTGATCTTGCCGCTCTATTACATCGAGCAACTCACCGCGATGCCGGCCATGCCGGTGCCGGTATATGTGCCGAAATTGCCGCATATGAAGATTCTGAGCGTCGTGCGGGAGGCGGCGTCGGCGATGATGCCGCGGCTGACGGACCTCGTGGTTCGTCCTCTTCAAGCGCCGGCCCGGATTGTACCTTTGAACCAAAGCGAAGGGCGGCGCGTGATCTCCGAAGACGGCATGCCCGCGATCGATCCGGGCACCGTTGGTATTCCGATCGACGGCGCGTTGACCAGGGCCGACCGCATTCTCCCCAAGGTCGCTCCGCCCGAAAACGAGCCTGTGGAGAAGCCAATGGCGAAGCCTGGGCCAATGCGTGTCGGAGGCGACGTCCAATCGGCTAAGCTCATCTATCAAGTGAAGCCCATCTATCCGCCCTTGGCCAAACAAGCTCGAATTCAAGGCACGGTGCGGCTACAAGCCATCATCGCCCGCGACGGCAATATTCAGAATCTGGTGCTGGCGAGCGGCCATCCGCTGCTGGTGCCGGCGGCGATGGACGCGGTGCGGCAATGGCGCTACCGGCCAACGACTTTGAATGGGGAAGCGGTGGAGGTGATGACTCAAATCGACCTCAATTTCACATTGAGTCAATAAGAAAGAAGAATGTGGTGGCGAAGGTGGGGGTCGAACCCACACGCACGTTAAGTACGGCAGATTTTGAGTCTGCTGCGTCTGCCAGTTCCGCCACTTCGCCACACTCGACTGACACTGAGAGTTTAGCACCAAAAGTCCGCAAAAGTGTCTGGCTCCGATAGGATAGACCTCCAGGTCTGTCCACAATGTCGAGGAAGATACCAGCACCCGCCAAAAAAGGTTCGTCCGTCACCGAATCATCCTACCCATAGTTGGGTTTAACAATTCGTCCCACCGGGTGTGACAACGTGTGTCGCGGGGATACATTGGATGACCCAACGGGCATCTAAGTAGCCTGTTTGCCGTGTGGGGGAATGGCACAGTACGTGCTTCCTATCAGTTCCAGTCAATGATCCAGCTTGCCCGATTCTCGATCCTGTGTGCCGTCGCGGCGATTTTTGCCCCGGCCACCACGCTCGAAATGTTGGGCGTGGACGGCTTGATCGATAAATCCACCCAAGTGGTGCGCGGCAAGGTGAGCGGTTGTGTTGGCGCCTATCGGGGCGCGATGATTTACACGCACTGCACGGTGACGATTGTCGAGACGTTGAAGGGGGCTCCGGCCGGCCAAGCTCGCTTCTCGGTGCCTGGGGGCAAGGTCGGCAACATCCGCCAGTCGATCGCCGGGTCGCCCCAGTTCCAAACGGGATCCGAATATGTCCTCTTCCTGTGGACCTCGCCGAATGGTTTCACCCAGATCTTGGGCCTTTCCCAGGGTAAATTCGAGGTGAGCGGCGCGGGCGTCACCCAAACGGCATCACGCCAGGCGGTGAGCGATGTAACGATGCTAGACGGCATGGGACAGGAAGTGCGGGACGCCGGTGTCCGACTCACCCTCAATTCACTGCGTCAGCGCTGCGAGAGCGGGTCGCAATGAAACGTATGCTCGCCTGTTTGCTCACCGTGGCCACGCTGGCCTTGGCACATTACCCCTTCGTCACCTACAACACGCGCACCGGCGCTTTCGTGCCGCTCCCCCGCAAGTTCGACCTTTCCGCCATCCCTGGCCGTACGGTACAGTTTTTCATTGCCGATACCACGCCGCAGCTACTGCCGGGCGATTCGCTGGTTTCGCTCCACAGTCAAATCCGGTTAGCGGCCAAGGTGTGGAACGACGTTGATACCTCCGACCTCCGCTTAGCTTTTGGGGGCATGCGGTCCGCGGTTTCGCCCATCTCGTTCACGCCCTCCATTGAGGTCACCTTCGATGACCTGCCGCCGGGCACTTTGGCTTACGGCGGTCCGCAGGTGGTAGAGGATGGTGGCCCCAATTCTCTCCAGGCGTTCGTCCCGATCTTGCGTTCGGTGGTGGCCCTGCCGCGTAATTTCTCGAACGTGCAAAGTTCGCCTTGTCCTTGCCCTTCCTACAGCGAGGGCTTCTTTGGCACATTGGTGCATGAGTTCGGCCATACCCTGGGGCTGCAGCACAGCATGACCTCGGGCGTGATGGCGACGGCGCTCACGCGTGGCGTGACGAAGAGCCGCCCTCTGGCGCCGGATGACATCGCCGGAATCTCCTCGCTTTACCCGACGCGCGCTTTCCAGGCCAACTTTGGCGCCGTCTCCGGCCGCGTAACGGTGCAGGGGGCGGGTTTGGCTTACGCCTCGGTAGTCGCCATGTCGCCTTCGGGTGCCGCGGTAAGCTCAGTAACGAATCCCGATGGCACTTATCGCATTGAGGGCATTCCGCCGGGGCAATATCTGGTCTACGCCCAACCGCTACCGCCGCCGCAGGGAAACGAAGCCTTTCCGGGAGGTATGATCCCGGCCATCGATGCCGACCGCCGCAATATCGAATTTGGCGGTTACTTCGATACCCAATTCTATCCCGGTACCCGCGACTTCAACTTTGCCGCTCCCGTTTCGGTGCGTGCCGCCGGTACGGTTCCCGAAGTCAGCTTCAACGTCACCCGCCGCAACAACATTACGTTGCATAGCCTGCAGACGTATAGCTTCCCCGGGCAGGTGGCCGTTCAACCGGGCTTTGTGAATACCAATGGCGGCCGCAACTTCATTCTGGCTTACGGCGGCGGGCTCAACCCCAATAATCAGTTGGCTGCTGGTCTGCAAATCCGCGCGGTGGGAGGCGCGGCCAACGTTTCTACCGCCAAGCCCTATGCTCTCGATGCCCGGTTCGTCCAAATGGACCTCGCCTTCAACCCTTTCGCCAATGAGGGTGCCAATCACCTGGTGTTTCAGACGGCTAATGAAGTCTACGTGCAGCCGTCGGCCTTTTGGCTAGTGCAGCGACAGCCGCCGCAAGTTGCGGGCGTGAATCTCCTAACCGAAAATGGCGTGCGCCTGCTCACCGTGAGCGGTGCCAACCTTTCGGCCGAAACCCGTATTCTCGTCGACGGCGTGGCGGCCGTAACGCGCGGCTACGACGAAGCCGCCCAGCGCTTAACGGTGCTAGTGCCCGCTGCCCTCAACGGACACCGGGCCGCGATCGTGGCGCTCAATCCCGATGGCCAAAGCTCGCTCTTCCTAACGGGCAATAACCCGCTCGCGGTGGCGCTCGAAGGCGGCGATGGTTCGTTCGTCGTGAGCCCCGGCAGCGTGCCGGCTGGCACCGAATCGATGATCGAGATCACCGGCGGTAACACCAACTTTGTTGAGGGTCAAGTCTCGCTCGGCTTTGGCGTCAGCGATATCCTCGTCCGGCGTATCTCGGTGGTGGCGAACAATCGCCTGTTGGTGAACGTGCTGGTTTCTGCGAGCGCGCCGGCCGGCCCCACCAGCATTACGCTGGTTTCGGGGTTGCAGCCATTGCCTATCGCTAGCTTCAACATTCTGCCTGCGAATAACCGCCAGTTATCCTTATCACCGGCTAATGCCGCCTCGGGTGCCACGGCCACCGTCCAATTGAATGGCCCTGCCCTGTCGGGCCAACTGAACGTGCTCCTGAACGATCGTCCCCTAACTGGTGCGGTGCTCGCTGGTAACACCCTCACCTTTCCGGTGCCCGCTGGCTTAGCGCCCGGTGCGCTGCCGTTGCGGGTTACCGTGGGCAGCGACGTCAGCTTGCCGATTCTCTTCACCGTCGATCCGCCGCCCCCGCAGGTGATCTCCGCCGCCGCCCAACTCGGCGCTAACCTTGATGCCAATCGGCCGGCGCGACCCGGCGAATCGATTGTCCTGACGGTGGCTGGTTTGGGTGAGGCCGTTTCGGTCAACCGGATTGTGGTCAACATCGGCGGCGTCGATCATACGCCCCAGCAGGTGCAATTGGCCAATGGACTGCACCAAGTGACGGTCCTGCTTTCCACGCTCATCCCCACCGGTGTCGCGCCGGTCACCGTGGCGATTGACGGCCGCGCGTCCTCCCCATTCTTCCTCATCGTGCGCGCCGGGCTCTAATCGATCGCATGCGCATTGGCCTGCTCTCCGACACCCACGGCTTTCTTGACCCCGCCATCCTCACCTACTTCGCCGCTTGCGACGAAGTCTGGCATGCCGGCGACTTTGGCCCCAATGTGCTCGCACCTTTGCGGGCCTTCAAGCCCCTGCGTGCCGTCTACGGCAACATCGATGGCGACGAGATCCGCAACGAATTCCCCCGCGACCTCGGCTGGGACTGCCAAGGTCTGCGCGTCTACATGACCCATATCGGCGGCTACCCAGGCGCTTACGACCGGCGTATCCAGCCCGAGCTCGCCGCCCGCCGCCCCGGCCTGTTCATCTGCGGCCATTCGCATATCCTCAAAGTTGTCCGCGATCCAGCCCGCTCGCTCATCCACCTCAACCCCGGCGCTTGCGGCCGTCAAGGCTGGCACCACGTCCGCACCCTGCTGCGCTTCACCGTTCTCGACGGCAAGCTCAGCGCCATGGACGCCGTCGAATTGGGTGCCCGTAGCGCCCACGCGTAACTGATGTGTTACTCTGCGGTGACGTAAACCCTGAAGGAGCCTGCTTTCGCTCATGGACAGATTCACTGGCTTGCTCGGCATTGTGGCCATCCTCTCGACCGCCGTATTGCTTTCTACCGACCGCCGCGCCATCCGCCGCGACATCGTTCTTTGGGGCCTCGGCTTGCAGTTCACCTTCGCCTTCCTCGTGCTCAAGACCAGCTTCGGCAAGGTGTTCGAAGCCGCCTCCGGGGTGGTGAACTCACTACTCTCCTACGCGGAGCAGGGAAGCACCTTCCTGTTCGGCAACCTCGCCAATACCGACCCGCCCATCTTTGCCTTCAAAGTCCTGCCCATCGTTATCTTCATCTCGGCCCTCTTCTCGGTGCTCTATTACTTCGGCGTCATGCAAGTGATCATCCGCGCCATGGCCGTGGTCATGCGGCGCGTGATGGGCGC